>JAGXHS010000145.1 GCA_024636075.1 Propionibacteriaceae bacterium | reverse complement strand
GTCCTGCATGTGGTGCAGCGCCATCATCGCAAGGATCAGTCCGTACGGACCCCCGGGCAGCGGTCCCGATTCTATGTCGCGGCATTCGGCGCGCAGTTGCGTGAGTCCCAGCTGCCCGATCTTCCGGTTCGCTTCATCGACCATGCCCTGAGAGGAATCCACCAACAACGTCTGGCCGAGCGTCGAACTCAATGCCCGGGCGAGCAGCCCGGTTCCCGCGCCGATCTCCAGGGTTGTCGGGGCGTCGGTGAGATCAATCGCCTCTCGCACAGCCACCCCGATCGTGCCAGCTCGAAGCACCCGGTCCTGATCGTCGTCCCACCCCTGCGCTCGGTCATCGAAGTCCATGACATCACTGTAGAACGGAGTCGACCGGGGACCCCCGAGTCCCCGGTCGACCATGACCCCCGCCAACGATGACGAACACGAAACGTCCCTGCTGATACAGATTCTGCTCGACTCGCCCAGAGTTTCCCGGTTGCCCTTGTCAGAAGCATGCCCGAGCGCCGTGAATCGATCCGGGGAGGAGCGACAGAGGCCCAGACCCCTTGTAGAGCATGGACTTGCCGGGATACTGTGATATTCCTCACAGTTGGTATCAACGGGAGAGCGGGATGCTCCTCGGATGTGACACCCCGTGACGTGGAGAGCAGGCAGCAATGACCGATCGACCCCATCCCAACGACGGCCGCCCCCAGTCGGGACGGGCTTCTGATCCGGCACAGAGCCCGACGCCGATGATCCCCCCGCAGATCGCGCAACTCTTCCGGATCCGGGTTCTTGACCCGGTGTCGTCCCCACCCGGCCCCTACGGAGCTCCGCAGGCCACGGCCTACGTCAGCGATCGACTGCTGGTCAGTGCTGGCAGCGGGGCGATTGATGCCCTGCGCAAACTGGCTGAGTCGCTCAAAATCACCACCGAAGTGGAGTCACTGGGGGTCGAGGCCTTCACACGCAAGTCCCCGATCGATGACACGGACACCGCATCATGGCAGACCCGGGCGCTCGCCCTGGCTCCGAATGACGCCGATCAAGAACCGGTTGATGCCTGGGACCTGCTGCGCACTGCGACCCGGCGGGGGTTGGTGAAACCAGAAGACGTGTCCCTGGACCACCTGATCACCTTGGCCCCGTACTACGCGGGTGCGCCCTACTATGCGGGTGCGCCCTACTATGCGGGTGCGCCCTACTACGCGGGCGCGCCAGCTGGGGGAGCTGCAGGCCAGTACGGAGCCCCGGGGCTGGGCGGACGCGCTCCGGTGTTGGTGGTACTGCCAGATCCGGCACTCACCCGTCCTCGGTTGAGTCGACCGCCGGTGGTCGTCGTCCCCGACACCGGTTTGGGTAGCCATCCGTGGTTCGCCGACCGAACGATGGCCACCGATGAAGTCCGTCTTGACGGGGCGTTACTGGGGCGTCACGGTGGCTTGCCCGGCTCCCAGGTACCGGAGCCGCCGGCCGATCCGCTCAGCGGCGCAGTGCCCAGTGATGCTGGTCATGGCACCTTCATCGCCGGAATCATCCGGCAGATCTGCCCGCAGGCCAGGATCTTCGGCATTCCGGTGATGTCGGACACGGGGGCGGTCAGCGAATCCTGTCTGATCGCAACGCTCAATGCGCTACTGGAACGGCAACGGCGCGCTCTGCTGAACAGCGACGCCGACCAGATGATCGACGTGCTGAGTCTTTCCCTCGGGTACTACCACGAAGCACCCGAGGATGCACTGGCTGACGGTCCGCTACGCCGGCTGATGGATCAGTTCGCTCGACACGGAGTGCTGGTGGTGGCAGCTGCCGGCAACAACTCCACGACTGCCCCGATGTTCCCTGCCGCCTTCGCAGGACAAACCGACCCTGCCGGATTCCGCAAAGACCGAATTCCGCTGACGAGCGTGGGCGCACTCAACCCGGACGGCACCTCCGTCGCCTACTTCAGCAACGCCGGCGACTGGGTCAGCTGTCACCGTCCGGGTGCAGCCGTGATCAGCACCATGCCGGTGCAACTGGGTGGCGAGCAGCAACCGACAGCCCGCCTCAGTTTCCAGGGATCCCCGCGGGCGACCATCGACGTGGACGATTTCAGCGGCGGATTCGCCGCATGGAGCGGCACCTCGTTCGCCGGACCCGTCCTCGCTGGTGAACTGGCCCAAGCCCTGATCGAGACCGACCGACTCGACCAGACCGATCCCCGCAACGTTCTGCAACGCGGATGGCTCGCTCTGGACAGGCAGCTGGGATGGCGACCATGACCGAGCAGAGGGCCACGTCGGCGACGAACCAACCCACTGGACCCCAGTCCATGGTGGACGAGGCCAGCGACCACTTCGCCGCCTTCCAGTCCGGCGAACTGCAGCGCATGACCCCCCTTGTCGAGCTGCTGAACCCGGTGCTCTGGCACATTGCCCGCAGCTGCGGACTGGATCAACAGTCCGCCCAGGACGTGGTCCAGTGCGCCTGGGTGCGACTGGTGGAGAAGTCTGACCAGATCCAGAACCCGCGAACCGTGGTGGCTTGGCTCGGCACCACCGCCCGCCGGGAGGCCTGGCGGGTGCGAAAGAACCAACGCCGCACCGATCCGCGGGCGAACGAAGAGATCCCCACCAGCGACGGGGGGATCGGCGATCCAGCCGATGACGTCGTCTTCGCTGAGGACCAGCGACTGCTGTGGACCCACTTCCGTGAGCTTTCGCCACGGTGCCAACAATTGCTGCGGGTGATCTGCCAGGGCGGGCCAGCAGACTATGCCGACCTGAGCAGCGCGTTGAACATGCCCATCGGTTCCATCGGGCCGACCCGGGGCCGCTGCCTGGCAGCCTTGCGGACTGCGCTGCTGAACGATCCTGATTGGAGCACCTCATGACACCTCCGGAATCAATCGCCGAGCTGGCAACCCAGCCCCTGGACGACGTCGACGAACAAGTGCTGGGGATGCTGCGCGAAATGTTCGACCAGTACGATCCGCCGCCCGCAGATCTCGCCGAGAGCGTCGGGATCGCCCTGACACTGTCAGCCATGGACGCCGAACTCGCCGAGCTGCAGCAGCAATCGACCTTGGCCGTCCGGTCGTCCGCGGAACCGCTGGCCACCGATAGCATCACCTTCACCAGCAGCTCGCTGAACCTGATGGTGCAGATTACGGTTGACGAGGACGACGGCTCGCTGAGGATTGACGGCTGGGTCACCGGCGGTGGGGTGAGGATCGATGTCCTGCAGGGCAGCTCGACCAGTTCGGCGACCAGCGATGCGCACGGACGATTGACGTGGGAGAGGCTGCCACGAAGACCGCTCCGCTTCCTGATGCATCCTGTGCTGGCCAACGAACGAGTTGTCATCACCCCGGTGATCGACATTCCGTCGACAGGTGGCCAGCTCAGCAGTGACCCGTCCATTGACGACAGCTGAGCATGGCGACGGCCGAGCCGCGCTCCACTCCCTCGCCCCCAGCGGGGACGCTGGCCGACGTCCAGCAGATGTACGAGGCTGCTCGACACGCCATCGGGGAGTACCGCCTCTCCGATGCGATGCAGCAACTGGACGAAGCGGAGCAGTTGCTCGCCCGCAGCGGGGACGGCGCTGATCCTCGAACGGTTGAGCTGGGAATCCGGATCCGGCTGTCACGCAGCTGGGGAACCGAGAGCACCGCCGGTGTGCAGCCAGCGCTGGTTGAGCTGGACCAGCTGGCTGGTGAGGCGCGCACACTGCATCGGGTTGATCTGGTGGTGCTGATCGCGATGCAGGCCGCGGTGCTGCTGGCTCGCCATGGGGACCTCGACCGGGCAATGCAGCGGCTGATCGCCGCGGAACCGGACAGTGACCAACTGCATCCGCACGATCTGGTGCGCTTCTTGGTCAACAAGGGAGTGATGGCATCGCAACTACAGCTGTGGCAGACGGCGGCAGACGATCTGGAACAAGCAGCCGATCTCGCGCGGCAACACCAGTTGGACCAGTTCGAATTCATGGCGCGACACAACCTCGGCTTCGTCGAATACCTGCGCGGGGATCTACCCAGAGCGCTGGCGTGGATGACGCAGGCCGACCGAATGTCGGTTGAGGTGTCTCGTGACGTGTCCCGGCTGGATATCGCACGGGTCCTGCTGGAAGCCGGACTCGTCATCGACGCGTCCGATCTGTTGCGCCGGCTCACCGACAGTCTCGACGACGACACCCTTGCCAACGAACGCAGCGAGGCGCTGCTGGACAGGGCACGCTGCGAATTGCTGCTGGGCCGTCCGCGTGCCGCCGCAGAGTTGGCCCGCCAGGTGGCTGCACGAGCCAACCGCCGCGGCGAATCGATCCGGGCGATGCGTGCCGAGCTGATGGGACTGGAAGCGCTCGCGATCGTCCCCGCGTCCGGTTCAGCCGGAGAAGACCGGTCGGCCCGTCGGGAGACCGCCGAACGATTGACATCCCGGGCGATGGAGATCGATCAGTTGGAGATCGCGCACCGTGCCCAGGCGATGGTGGCTGAGGTGGCCCTGACCGAGGGCGACCTGCAGGGCGCCCGGCGTGCCGTCAATCGCGCCAAGACCCTGGAGAACTCGCCGCAGCTGGCCACGAGATCCCTGATTCGCCAGCTGAGGTTCCGGTTGGAGGTTGCCGCCCAGCGGCACCGAGCGGCTGACCAGATCGCGACCGCTGCAGCTCAGGACCTGGCGCGGGCCCAGGCGGGTGTGTCCAATCTGGACGTCCGCACCGCCCTCGCCCTGCACGGCGTCCGTCTGGTCGACGCTGACATCAGTCGCGCGGTGAGGGATCGGCAACCGTGGCGAGCACTGGTGGTCAGTGAGCGCTGGCGACACGCTTTGATCACGGTTCCATCCGTCCGTCCGCCGACCGATGCGGACACGGCCGAGCTGTGGTCACGGTTGCGGTCACTGCATCAGGACCTACGGATGAGCGAGGACCCGCATCGGTTCTCCGAACTGCGCCGTGCGGCTGATGCCGTCGAGCAAAGCATTCGCACCCGGAGCTGGGCAGAGCTTCGTTCCACAGTGGTGCACCACGATGACCCGCTGACCAGGTCGGAAGTGGATCAGGCTCTCCACCAGCAAGCCTCGACGGTGGTGAGCTACGTCTGGGCGAACAACGACCTGTACGGCTTGGTCTTGCGTCCCGGGCAGCCCGCGCACGTGCTGCGGATCGGTCCGAGGAAATTGGTACAGGCAACCGCTGATCGGGCCACCCGGGATCTTCGTGCGCTGTCCCACGCACCGGCGGTGCTGAGCCACACCGTGGAGTCGGGCCTGCGTGAGTCACTGTTGGAGCTGGACAAAGCCCTGTTGGGGCATCTGAAGGGAACCCCGGACGATCTGGTTGTGGTGCCCACAACCGCCTTGACCGGACTGCCGTGGGCGATGCTGCCCAGCCGTCGGGGCAGACCAGTCACCGTTGCCCGATCGGTGACTGACTGGGTGCGCGACTCCACCACCCTCACCGGTCCGGTCCGGGTTGCGTCCGTTTCCGGTGGCGATCTGCCGTTGGCCGATCGGGAAGCGGTGCGGATCTGCTCGATCTGGCCGGAGGCACATCTGTTGCCGAGCACACCCGACCGGGTGCGCGCAGCTCTCGGCGACGTGGACCTGCTGCACATCGCGGCCCACGGTTCGCATCGGGGCGACAATCCGCTCTTCTCGTCAGTTCGGCTCTCAGGCGGCGAGCTCTTCGCCCACGAGCTGGAAGGTGATCCCCTGCAGGCCTCACAGGTGGTGCTGGCGGCCTGCGGTGCGGGGAACACCACTCTGCGCCCGGGCGACGAGCCGCTCGGGCTGACCGCCAGCCTGTTGGCGTTCGGGGTGGGAACAGTCATCGCACCGGTCAGCGACGTCCCCGACGAGCAAGCCCACCAGGCCATGACCGACTACCACGCAGAGCTCGTCAAAGGCACTGATGCCGCGACGGCACTGGCTCGGAGCACGGCGGATGGTCCCCTGATTGCTCGCAGCTTCACCTGCTTCGGGGCCCCGTGGCGCTCGGGCGGCGCAACCGGATCAGCAATCGACTGAGAATGCGACCTGTCGTTCAGACACCACGAGTAGCTTTGCTCGACCATCAAGCCCGCCGGGTCGCCGTAGATCCGGCACCCCACTCGCCCGAACAAATTGAGCCTCAGCCATGCCCACCGGCGCGCCGGTTTCGGCGGGCCGCGTCCCGGGTGTGTGACGTGTCGGCACGGCCCGCGCGGCTGTGTGTCGGCGAGGCGTGGGTCGATGGGCGGGGTGGCAGTTCAGGCGCGTGCTGGAGTTCGGTCCGATGCGACTCGTCGCGCCGCATCCTGTGCATGCGGCCGGCGTACCAGCGGCTGAGTGGTTGCGCGGTCATGCCATGCGCAAGCACACTGAGCAGCACCGTTCCGCCGACCGCGACGAGCACGTCGCGGCCCGGGCCTTCCTCACCCAGCATCGTGACCGCTGCGACTCCGTACACGATCGACGCCAGCCCACGGGGCCCGAACCACCCGAGCAAAGCGATCGTGTCGAGGCGCAGCCCGGTGCCCACCAGCGCCAGCGCGACCGGCACCATCCGCACCACGGTCAGGCTGGCCACCGCGTACAGCACGACCCGCCACCCCAGCTCGCTGAGCATCGGTCCGGCGATCGCGCCACCGAAGACCATCCACACCAGCAGCGACAGCAGCTCACCCTCGGACTCCAGGAATTCGTTGAGGCGGCTGCCCACCTCGCGGGTCAACGATCCGGCGACGAACCCGCCCACGAAGGCGGCGATGAAACCGTTGCCACCAACAGCTCCTGCCAGCGCCCAGGCAAGCACCGCGAGCGCCAGCACGGCCAGCCGTACACCCGCCGCCGATCCCCAGCCGCGTTCGGCCGCCCGCTGAACGATCAGCAGAGCCAGTAGGCCGACCCCGATCCCGACCAGCGCGCCAAGGCCGACCTGCTCGGCCGCATAGACGACCCAGGACGACCGGTCGTCCGCGACCACGTCAGCCGACCTGCCGAGATCCGCAGCCACCACAGCGAGCAACACGGCGAAGATCGGGGCGACAAGACCGTCGTTCAGTCCGCTTTCGACGTTGAGGGCCTGCCGCACCCGCGCCGGCACACGTCGGTCGGCCATCACCGCCTGCCCGAGTGCCGCGTCGGTGGGCGCGAGCACTGCGCCGATCAGCGCCGCTTCGACCACTCCCAGCCCGTCGAACAGGCCCCACGCGACCAGCCCACCAGCGACAATCGTCAGCGGTAGACCGATCAGCAGCAGACGCAGCGGCAGCTTCGCCTGTCGCCGCAGAGTCCCCAGATCGATTCGGGAGGCGTCACCGAAGATGACCAACGCGAGGGTGACCTCCGCCAGTTGCCCGATCGGCTCGTTGTCGAAACCAAGATCGACCACGTCCAGCCCGGTGGGGCCGACCAGCAGACCCATCGCGACGAATACGATGGGTCCGGTCATGTTCCACCGCTGGAGCCGATCGGACACGGCCGCGTAGACCGCGATGAGCAGCGCCACCACGGCCAGGCCCGCGAATCCTGCAGCGTCCATCCGTCATCCTTCTCTCGGGTGCAACAGGTCCGCGAGTCGAACCGCGCCGCCGTGGAGGCTCGATCTGCCGTTCAGACGCCAAGGGTGAGAGTGTGCTTGGCCATCAGGTCCCCCGGTCCGCCGTAGTTCCCGCCCGGCGTGATGATTGTTCCAGCGCTGCCCTCGATCATGCCGATCGCATCATCCAGGCGACCGATGGCGGCCAGGTCTCCGGTGAGTTCCACGAAACGGCAGCAGGCCTCCACCTTCGGGCCCATCGATCCCGAGGGCAGTTGCATGCTGCGCAACAGTGTCGGCGTGGCTCTGGTGATCGGTTCCGCCTCATCGGTGCCGAAGTCCTTCATCACGTAGGGAGTGTCGGTGAGGATCAGCAGGGCGTCCGCCTCAAGCGATTCAGCCAGCCGCCCGGCGGTCAGATCCTTGTCCACCACCGCCTCCACTCCGCGGAGCTTGCCCTGGGAATCGCGAATGACCGGAATTCCGCCCCCGCCGGAACACACCACCACTGCTCCGCTGGAGAGCAGCAGCCGGGCGATCCGGATTTCGACGACGCGCTGCGGGGTGGGGGACGCCACAACTCGCCGCCAGGTGTCACCATCACGTTTCATCGTCCAGCCGAACTGTTCAGCCTTCAGTCGGGCTTCCTCTACGCCGTACACCTCGCCGACGAACTTGGTGGGGTCGTCGAAGGCGGGATCGTGTGCCATCACGAGAGTCTGGTTGACCAAGGATGCGACCTGACGTCCCGGCAAGGCGTTCTGCAATCCCTGCAACAGCCAGTAGCCGATCATGCCCTGCGTGGCGGCTCCCAACACATCCAGCGGGTACGGCTCGGCCAGCCGGGGATCGCTGGCAGATTCCGCTGCCAGGACGCCAACCTGCGGCCCGTTCCCATGGGTGATGATCAGTTCGTGCTCAGCCGCCAGCGGAGCGAGGGATCGCGCCGCCTGGACGGCCCGCTCCCGCTGGATCGCCGCTTCCGGCGCCTCGCCACGTTGCAGCAGCGCATTGCCACCAAGTGCCACCACGATTCGCATGGCTCAGCTCTCCTCATCGGCGGAGGCAGCCGCATCAGCGGCGGAGCGCCGTAGCGGCGGGGGATCCAAAGGGGGCTGGCCCTTCCGATCCGCGGAGGCAGCCGCATCAGCGGCGGAGCGCCGTAGCGGCGGGGGATCCAAAGGGGGCTGGCCCTCCTTTGCTGTATCCAAAGGGGGCTGGCCCTTCCGATCCGCGGAGGCAGCCGCATCAGCGGCGGAGCGCCGTAGCGGCGGGGGATCCAAAGGGGGCTGGCCCTCCTTTGCTGAACTGAGCGACGCGACCATCACCGCCTTGATGGTGTGCATGCGGTTCTCGGCTTGGTCGAAGACCACGGAGGCCTCGGATTCGAAGACCTCTTCGGTGACTTCCAGGCCGTCGTGACCGGTCGTCTGAAAGATTTCCTCGCCGACGCTCGTCTCACGGTTGTGGAATGCCGGCAGGCAGTGCAGGAACTTGACGTCGGCATTTCCTGTTGCCGCCATCGCGGCGGCGTTCACCTGGTATGGCATCAGGGCAGCGATGCGCTGCTGCCAGACCTCCTTGGGCTCTCCCATTGACACCCAGACATCGGTCGCGACGTAATCGCAGCCCGAGACTGCCTCATGGACATCATCGGTGATGGTGATCCTGGCTCCGGTCTGCTCGGCGATGGCTCGGGCAGCGGCGACCACCTCGGGCGAGGGTTGGAAACCCTCTGGGGCGCAGATTCGCACATCCATGCCCACCAAGGCACTGGAAACCAGGGTCGAGTTGCCCATGTTGTAGCGGCTGTCGCCCAGGAAGGCGTATGAGACCTCGCCGAGCGGCTTGTCGGTGTGTTCGATCATGGTGAGCTGGTCGGCGAGCATCTGGGTGGGGTGCCACTGGTTCGTCAAACCGTTCCACACCGGGACCCCGGCCAACCGCGCCAGCGTCTCCACGATCTGCTGGTCATGCCCGCGGTACTCGATCCCGTCAAAGAAGCGACCCAACACCCGGGCTGTGTCCTTGATCGACTCCTTGTGACCTATCTGCGAACCGGAAGGATCCAGATAGGTGACATGTGCACCCTGGTCGTAGGCAGCAACCTCGAAGGCGCAGCGGGTTCGGGTGGACGTCTTCTCGAAGACCAGGGCAATGTTCTTGCCCTTCAGTCGACGATCCTCGGTGCCCTGAGCCTTGGCCACCTTCAAATGCACGGCCAAGTCCAGCAACGACCACCATTCCTGGGGTGTGAAGTCGCTCTCCTTGACGAAACTGCGACCCAACAGATCAACCATGTGGTTCTCCGCTCCAACTCGATTCCGCTCGCGCCCGACTGGGCTATCAGGAGCGCTTCATGGCACTCTGGATGAGTGATCAGAAACTTCTTCCTCAATGCCGCCGCCTTGGCGCTGGTGACGTGGATACTCCCTGGCATCACTCTAGAGGCAGGATCGCGACAGCAGCAGATCCTGTCGTTGATGATCGTGGCCGCAGTATTTGGTGTCATCAATGCCATGGTCCGCCCAATCGTCAGGGTGGTCACCGTGCCGGCGATCTTGCTGACCTTCGGGTTGTTCCTGTGGGTGATCAACGCCTGCATGTTGATGCTGACCAGCTGGGTAGCCACCAAGCTGCACGCCCTATGGGTGGTTGGGGACTGGTCGAGCGCCTTCCTCGGTGCTTTGCTGATCTCCGTGATCAGCGTTGTCCTGGGAGGAATCATCAAACGAAAGGATCGTGCGTGAGTAGCCCACCGTCCGTGGTCTTCGTCTGCCTGGGCAACATCTGCCGCTCGCCGATGGCTGAGGTTGTCGCTCGAGGACGAGCTGCCGAGCGGGGGCTGGAGCTGCAATTGAGCAGCGCCGGGGTGAGCGCCGAGGAGTCCGGCAACTCGATCGATGGTCGGGCCCGAAGCACTCTGGAGTCAGCAGGCTACGAAGTGGGCCATCACCGGGCTCATCGCATCAACGCCGACGAGGTGCTGGCCGCTGACATGGTGATCGCTGCTGAGCAGAGCCACATCGATCGGATGCGACGACTGGCCCCCGAGGCTGACAATTTCTATCTGATCATGGACTTCGATCCGCAGTCCGGGCCGGGCCAGCCACTCCCCGATCCGTGGTACGGCGGGATTGGCGGGTTCAACAGCACTCTGTCGGCAATCGAGCGAGCCATGCCGGCCATCCTCGACGAAGTCAAGACATTGAATCGTTGACCGTCGAAATCACCGATCATCAGGCGACGATAGGCTGAGTTCCATGACGATCTTCCTGGTGGGCAGCGGCGCCACAGATGTGCCGGATCAGGTGTGGGACGAGTTCGTTGCCGAGGTGAAACCACGGGGAAACCGAGTAGTCATCGCCCTGCTCGGCGCACCGGACGAGGAAGCGCCATGGCTCGCTGAGGTGTCGGGACCGATCATTCAGCGCTGGCCCGATGCGGTCGTCGAGCCGGTGTTCCTGTTCGAGGAGACCGAATGGCCCGCGTCGTTGGATGAGGCTGCTGGCTTCATCGTCGGTGGCGGCTGGACGCCCGGGTATCTCGATTACCTGGTGCCCAGACGCCCGGAGGTCGCCCGGGCAGTCCGACGCGGCACTCCCTATCTGGGACTGTCGGCGGGGGCCATGCTGGCAGCAAAGCACGCGATTGCTGGTGGCTGGAAACACAATGGCAGGGTGATTGCCCCTGAAATCGCCGGCGAGGGTCTCGAGGAACTCGAGATCCGTGACGGCTTGGCCCTGATCGGCAGCACCATCGCTGTGCATGCTGACACCTGGTCGGTTCTGGGCCTGCCGCTGGCAGTCCTTGAGACCGGCAAAGTGACCGGTTGCGCCGCCATCGACGAGGGAACCTGCTTGGCAGTGGACTCCACGTCTGGCCAGACCCGGACGATCGGCCGGGGTCGTGTCACATGGCTCACCAAAGATGGTCGAAAAGTGCTGGTGCGCCACGAGTCGGCAGGATGACGATTACCGGGCACCGAGCCGGTGAGGCTTGGGGCGTGACACACGCCCGGCAGCGCCCTGACCCGAGTCGCTGTCGCAAACCATCACCGGTAATGGCAAGCTGTTGACATGCACATCCTCGTCGTTGACGATGACCAAGCCGTCAGAGACTCCCTGAGCCGCTCGCTGCAATACAGCGGCTACGAGGTGAGTTCTGCCGTTGACGGTCTTGAAGCCCTTGCCAAGATGTCCGGGATCCGGCCCGAGGCCGTCGTGATGGATGTCATGATGCCAAGGCTTGACGGGTTGGAGGCGACCCGCATGTTGCGCTCCCAAGGCAATGACATTCCGATCCTGATCCTCACCGCGCGGGACGCAGTGGGTGACCGGGTGGACGGGCTGGACGCTGGCGCCGACGACTACATGGTCAAGCCATTCGCCCTCGATGAGCTGCTGGCCCGGCTGCGAGCACTGACCCGCCGCTCCCGACCCGAACGAGAACACGAGAACGAAGTCCTGGTGTTCGACGACATGATGCTTGATCCCCACGCTCGGGAGGTGACCCGATCCGGTCGTCGGATCGGCCTGACCCGCACCGAGTTCGCACTGCTGCAGGTCTTCATGGAGCACCCGCGTCGTGTACTGGAGCGCAGCTGGTTGTTGAACGAGGTGTGGGGATTCGACTTCCCCACCACTGCCAACTCCCTCGAGGTGTACATCGGCTACCTTCGGCGCAAGACCGAACAGGATGGCGAGTCGAGGATGATCCACACTGTCCGTGGCATCGGATATGTGTTGCGCGAAACGCCCCCGTGATCAACCTGAGGCGGCTGCATCGGCTCGTCGAGGGGCGTCCCAGCGTCCCGGATCGCAGCCTCGGCAGGCGCACCATGCTGCTGACATCGATCACGGTGGCGGTGTCGGTGATCATGGTCGGACTCGCTGCCTGGTGGATCACCCGCTGGAGCCTGCTGGAGCAGCTGGACAACGAGCTGATCGAACTGGCGGCTTTCACGTCCGGGCCGATCTCGGCCGATCTGGAGAACATGGGGGGCTTGGACTCGGGTGCACTGCGCGCCGTCAACGTCGTCTTGATCGTGCTGCGCGCGGACGGGGACACGCAGCGGGTGGAAGGCAGCAACGTCGATCTGCCCCCCGGGGCCCACGAGCTGGCGGTGGCTCGAACCCAGTCCGGTGCCTCTGCCCGTACCGACACGACGAGCGATGGTGCCCGCTACCGCATCGTCGCGGTGCCGCTGGTGATTGATTCCGGCCAAGCCGACAGCAACGCCACCCCCGTGCCGCACAACTATGCCCTGGTGCTGGCGCGGTCGATGGCTCCGACCGACGCCGTGTTGGCTTCGCTGTGGATCGTGCTGGTCGTGGTCGGCCTGCTGGGTGTGGTGTTGTCATTGATCTCCGGCTGGCTGGTGGGACGCTCCGGCCTGCAACCACTGCGTGAACTGTCCACCGCGCTGCAACGCGTCACGGCCACCGGGGAACTCACCCCGATCGCCTTCCACTCCACCGACGAGCTCGGTGAGTTGACCCGCTCGTTCAACACGATGATGAACAGCCTGCGATCATCCCAGGAGCGGCAGCGGCGGCTGATCGCTGACGCCGGCCACGAGCTGCGCACGCCTCTCACCTCGACCAGGACCAACGTCGAGTTGCTGATCGCGGACGAGAATTCCGACATGCTGCCCGACGGTGCCCGGGCTGAGATCCTGCGTGACGTGGCAGCACAGCTGGGCGAGTTCAGCTCGCTCGTCGGGGACCTGGTGCAGTTGTCGCGCGAGGACAAGGTGACAGCGAGCCCCGAAGCGATCGACTTCCGCGACGTCGTCCAGAGTGCGGTGGTGCGGGCCAAGCGGCGGGGACCGACCATCAACTTCAACGTGCAGCTGGAGCCGCTGTTCGTGATCGGTGAACCGGACACCCTGGAGCGGGCCGTCACGAACCTGCTCGACAACGCGGTGAAGTTCTCTCCCCCGGACGGGACAGTGACGGTGAAGTTGGAGGGTGACCTGCTCACCGTGGAGGACGAAGGTCCGGGGATCGCGAAGGAAGACCTGGGGAAGGTCTTCGACCGCTTCTACCGTTCCGACCGCGCGCGCAACACGCCCGGCACCGGGCTCGGACTGTCCATCGTCGCCCATACGGTTCAGGCACACGGTGGGTGGGTGGAGGCAGGTGGCGCTCCGGGCGGCGGAGCCAAGTTCACCCTGCGATTGCCTGGCCAGCCTGACCCGATCAATGACGACGCGGCCTTGTCATTCCCGGCTCCCACGGCGCCGAGCGGCAATCGCTGAGCCCGTTGACCTGTTGAACCCAACCGTCGCTGACGCGCTCCCCAGCTGTGACGCGGCACAGTTCACCGTTGACGTGTTCGACCTTGTGGAAGTCTGGCGCTGGTGAGGTGCATGGTGGGTGTCCTCACCATCCCAGGGCGGTGAGATCACCATCGAGGGTCACCAACTGGGATGCGCCGAAGTGGCGCACTTGGAGCAACCGGTGGTGCAGGCCCAGGACGCGGCGCCGCGGCTCGAAATCCGAAGGGATCGGCCACTCACTCTGGTAGGCGTCCCAGAATTCGACGGGCAGCGGGTGGTCGGTCGACATCAGCATGTGGGCCAGGTCGAGCTCACGGTCCGCGAAGCTCACCTCCGGGTCGATCACCCATCGGCCGTTCACGATGTTGCCCCACCACAGGTCCCCATGGGTCAGAGACGCGAGCGGGTGTTCGGGAAGCATCGCCTGGATCGGGCCCTCGCAGGCCCGTTCGATCCGCACCCGCAAGGACTCCGGCACGGTGGGATCGGTCAGGTGGGGGCGGACCCGGTTCTCCACGAAGAAGGTGGGCCAGTCCTCGGCCCACGAGTTGTGCTGGACGAACCGACCGGAACGGTTGTCCCGATGCCAGCCGAACCGGTGGTCGGTGTGGCGATGCAGGCCGGCGATCGCCGTTCCCAGCGCTGACCAGTCCGGATCGCCCCGGACGAACTGCATCACCAGCGTCCCGCCCTCAGCGCCGAGGACGTCGGGGACGGGGACTCCTGCGGCGGCAAGGGCGGCGAACCCGTCGGCCTCCACCTCGGCCGGGTACGGGCACTGCTTCACGACGACCTGCCTGCCGTCGGTGAGGGTCGCTCGCCAGGTCCTGCCAATCCACCCACCGGTGAGCGGCGCGACGGATACCACCGTCGGCAGACCGACCGGCCATTCGCGAAGTTCGAGATCCCGGGACCTCTCTGTGGACACCACGGAATCGTACCCACCATCAGGAACGTCAACCAGAGTCGAGATCCAGCCGAGTGGTCCTAATCGCCCGCCAGTACGCGTAGCCTCGAATTGACCAGTCGGAGGTCAGTTGCAACGGAGTGGGCGATGGACGCTTGGGTATGGATAGTCGTGATCGCAGTGATTGTGATCCTGGCGGCTGCATTGTTTGCTTGGTTCCGAATGCGGCAACGGTCGGGTTCGGTCCGAGTTGTCGACAGGAAGGGAGACAGGACATGACGACTTCGTCGATGCGGCTGCTGCGGGCTGGTGAGATCATCGGGATGCCGGTTGTGACGATCGATGGCGGTGAAGATGTCGCCGAGGTCAAGGACGTCGTCTATGACGGCGCCAACCACCAACTCGTCGGCTTCACGCTGAACAAAAGGGGCTGGTTTCGGGGGACGCTGAGCGATGTGCTGGACGCAACGCAAATCGCGGCCATCGGCGATGACGCGGTCATGGTCGCCTCTGACACCGACGTTTCGGCACCGGTCGCAGCTGCTGACTCGGCGGCGCTGGGAGGCGGAGGCGATGCCGTGCTCGGCAATAGCGTGATCACGACCGATGGCACGGTCCTGGGCACAGTGTCGGGGGTCCTTGTGAGTGCGGGGCAGCGACCCGCCGCAGTCGGCTACGAAGTGACCGACCATGATGGCGCGGCGGTGGTGATCCCGATCTCGGCGCAGCTGGCATTGTCCGGCGACAACCTTGTGGTCCCGACAGAGCTGACGTCGTTTGATCGTGATCACCTGGCCGAGTTTGGTGCCTTCGTGAGTGAATCTCGCGCCAACCTCGACGAAGAATCAAGCCGAGCGACCCAAGACGAAGAACCGAGCCAAGCGACCCAGGAGGAAGCGGCAGATGAGTGAGACCATGAGCGCAGCGTTGGGACGCCGGGTGGTAGCTGCCGACACCGCTGAAGACATCGGTGAGGTCAAGGCCTTCGTGCTCGACCGCTCCGGCCGGAGAATCACGCAACTCCACGTTGCCGGCAGGAAACGCTCCCCCAAGCTCGTCAACTTCTCGGACCTGACCGCGTTCGGCGCCGATGCGGTGATCGTGGCGTCACAGCGTGCCGTCACCGACTCGGTCGAGGAACGAGCCGACGACATGGTGCGCGGCCACGTCGTGGCGATCGGGGTTCGGGTCCTCGACACTGAAGGCTTCGAACACGGAACGGTCACCGACATCGAGTTCGATCCCTCCGATGGCACGGTCCTGGCCGCCGTCGGCGACGACACTCATTGGCCGGGCGACACCATCCGTGCATTGGGAAGCTATGCACTCATCATCGACGCACCATCGCTCTAGTGTTTCGGCCAGGTCCAGCACAGGATCCGGACGCCGCGGCTGGTCCCGGACCACGCCCTGGTTTCGCGTGACGCGCGTCCCCTGACACGCCCTCAGGACAGCGCCAACCCGGCCAACCCCAGCACGGCGATCAGGACGCCGATGGCGTACCTGGCTGGCGGTCGGTATCCCTCGATCCATCGGGCGGACGGGATGGCGATCAGCGGGGCCATCGCCGCGATCGCCTGGGCCACCCCCGGCTGCAGGGACTGCAGCGCCCAGACCATCGACGTCACGCCCAGGATGGGGCCGAACAGCGCGTTGCTGCCCACCCAGAACCATGGCCGATCCGGGAGCCCGCGGCCCAGGCGGGCGTCCGGGGTGGTCCAGACGGCGCCGCGCTCGGCGCCGCGCGCGGCAGGGGTGAGGGACGCCCGCGCCCACTCGGCCCGGCGGGCCAGAAGGATGGCAAGCGCCAGCAGCGCGAGGGCGACGGCGAGTCCGCCGACCAACCGGTCGAACGCCGCCGAGAAGACGAACTCGAAGCTTCTGCCCACCTTGACGCCACCGCCCCGAGCATTCGCCGCCTGCTGGGTGGCGAGCAGTGCCTTGCGGCTGAGGACCCCGCTGAACGCCTGCGCCAAGGCGGCGAGGAGGGCGAACAGCAACCCGAGCCGAAGGCGCGGGTGCCGCTTCCGGCCGCGCACGTAGGGGAGCAGACCGATGACCACCCCAGCCAGCATGATCAGGCTGAACCCCGCTTCCGGGGGCGACACGGCATCCGCGAACCACACCCACGCCAGCACCCCGGCGGCAACCGCCGCCGCGGTCTCAACGACCAGCGACGCCAGCGGTGCCCCGAGCAGTGGCAGCGCCCGGAACATGGCGAAGCCCCCGACCCCGAAGCCGACCGCGCCCGCCAGCGCGAACATGGCGGCCTCGTCCCCGATCCCATGGCCGATGGTGAAGGCAAGCACTCCGATCACCGCGAGGGCGACCACCAAGCGCCACACGTTGGCCCGGGCGAAGCCCAACAGCCGGATCGATCGTCGTGCGCATGCCGGCGTCACCCCGTAGCACAGGGCGGCCACGACGGCCGCCACCACCCCTACCGGGATCACCCGTGGACGCCCTCGGCGCGCAGGGCCGCGATGACCTCCCTGACGTGGGCGGGGGTGACGCCGCCGAGCGCCTCGGCATCCAGGAGTAGGGCGGGCGGCGTGCTGCACATGCCGATGCAGTTCGCCCACTCCAGCGTGAACATGCCGTCGGGGGTCGTGCCGCCGAACGGGATCCCGAGCTCATCCTCGAGCGCGGCCGCGACGTCGCGCGTCCCTGCCATCACGCAGCTCAGCGTGTGGCACAGCCGGATCACGTGGCGTCCGCGCTTCTCCACTCCGAGGAAGGAGTAGAAGGTCACGACGCCCTGCACCTCCGATGGCGCGGCCCCGAGCCGGTCGGCGACCACCTGCATGGCCAGGTCGCTGATCTCACCGCGCTCGGCGAGGAGGTCCTGCAGGATCGGCAGCAACTCGCCGCGCTTGGCGCCGTGGCGCGCCACGATGTCATCGATCGCGGCAACCAGCTCGGCGCCCTCCTCGGCGACGGTGTCGGGCAGATCCAGCTGCATGGCCATCATCCCTTCTGGCCGGTGGGCAGGAACGTCCCGCGGGCCGTGTAGCCGGTGTGGAGCAGGCGGTGACTGGTCGCGCCGCCGGGTCCGTCGGTCAGCAGCTCGGCGTAGAGGCGCTGCACGGCCGGGTTCTCGTGGCTCTTCCGGGCGTGCCCTGCCTTGCCGTACGCGGCATCCTCGGCGTAGATCGCCCGGGCGCGAGCCTTCCGGATCTCAAGGCTCGTCGGGATCGGCTGCCCGCCTCCGCCCAGACAACCTCCCGGGCAGGCCATGAACTCGATGAAGTGGCACCCGGCGAAGCGCCCTCCTGCACGGATGTCCTCGACCACGCGGCGAGCGGTGGCCGTGCCATGGGCGACCGCCACGCGGAGTGTGACGCCCCGCAGCCAGTCCCAGTCGGGGACGAGGTCGGCGAGTAGTGACGGGACGGGACCCACGGCGTCCGGGATCGTGAGCTCGACGAGCCGGACGTCGTCGAACCCACGGACCGGCGTGATGTCGGCGTGGGCGTACAGATCCTCGACGGGCTCGCCGGTCACCAGCTCGAGGACCGTGCGGAGAGCAGCCTCCATCACCCCGCCCGTGGCGCCGAAGATGACGCCGGAGCCGGTCGCCGTCCCGAACGGGTCGTCGAAGTCGCTCGTGGGTTCGGACGGCAGGTCAATGCCCTGCTGGCGTAGCATCTTTGCCAGCTCGCGGGCGGTGAGTACGAGGTCGACGTCGGCGAAGCCGCTGTCGGTCAGCTCGGGGCGGGACGCCTCGAACTTCTTCGCGACGCACGGCATCAGCGCCACCGAGACGACGTCGGCGGGATCGAGACCGTTGCGATCGGCGTACCAGGTCTTGATCAGGGTCCCGAACATCTGCTGCGGGCTCTTGCAGGTGGACAGGTGGGGCAGGTACTCCGGGAACCCGTGCTCGAGGAACTTGACCCAGCCAGGGCTGCAGGAGGTGAACATCGGCAGGGCGGTGTCCGGCTCGCCCAGCACGAGGGCGTGGTACAGCCGCTCGATCAGCTCGACGCCCTCCTCGATGATCGTCAGGTCGGCCGCGAAGGTCGTGTCGAACACCTTGTCGAAGCCCAGTTCTCGCAGCGCGGTGTTGAGCTGCCAGGTCACGGGGGTGCCCGGGGGCAGCCCGAACTCCTCGCCGAGCGCGGCCCGCGGCGCAGGCGCGGTCTGGATCACAACGTGCTTGCGCGGGTCCTCGAGTGCGGCGCGGACACGGGCGGTGACGTCCACCGCCGTGAGCGCCGCCGTGGGGCAGCGGTTCAGGCACTGGCCGCAGTTGATGCAGAACTCCGACGACAGTGGAAGGTCGGCGAAGGTGGTCACGCGGACCCCGGCGCCCCGGCCGGTCACCCCGAGTGCCCAGACGCCCTGCAGCTCGGCGCAGGTGCGGACGCAGCGCAGGCACAGGATGCACTTGTCGGGGTCGAACACGATCGAAGGGCCGGTGTCGTCGCGGACGAACACCGGCTCGGTCCGCTGACCGAAGCGGTAGTGGTCGACGCCGTAATCGGCAGCGAGGTCCTGGAGTTCGCACGTGCCGTTGCGGGCGCACGTCCGGCAGTCGCCGCAGTGCTCGCTGAGCAGCAGGTCGATGATGTCGCGGCGCGCAGCAGCGACCCGTGGGGTGTGCGTGCTGACCTCGAGCTCCTCGGTGATCGGGAACACGCAGCTGGGCTGCAGGTTCTTCTGACCTGCGACCTCGACGACGCAGACCCGACACACGCCGACGTCGATCAGGTCGGGGTGGTGGCACAGCGTGGGAATTGAGACGCCGCAGGCGTGGGCCGCCTCCAGGACGGTCGTGCCGCTGCCGACCTCGACCTCACGGCCGTTGATGGTGGCCCGGACGGTTGCCCCGACCGTAGCGGGGGCCTCCGTCGGCAGGGGGATGCTGGTTGTCATGGTGACTCCCGTCAGACGGGGATTCGGTCGATGATCTCGGGACCGAACCGGTCCACGAGCGAGAGGAAGAAGTTGGGGCTGGTCTGGCCCAGCCCGCACTTGGAGGCGTCCTGCATGGTGCGCCCCAGATGCTGCAGCTCGCCGAGCCGTTCGGCTGTGCACTCGCCGCGCCTCAGCGACCGGACCCCCTCCAGGAGCACGGGATTGCCGAGCCTGCAGGGGGTGCACTGCCCGCACGACTCGTCGACGAAGAACTCCAGGAAGTTCTCGGCGACGTCGAGCAGATCGCGGCCCGGGCCCAGCACGATGATCGCTCCCCCGGTGCTGATTTCCTCGTAGCTGATCTCGCGGGCGAAATCCACAGCCGGGACGCACACGCCGCACGCCCCGCCGACGACGACGGCGTGGGCGTCCTCGCCGCCGGATGCCTCGAGCAGCTCGCGGACGGTGACCCCGAAGGGGAACTCGTAGACCCCCCGACGCGCGACGTCGCCGGAGATGCTGAGCAGCTTGGGACCCGTGGACCCCGGCGTCCCGATGCCGGCGAACCAGTCGGCCCCACGCGCCATGATCGCCGGCACCCACGCCAAGGTCTCGACGTTGTTCACGATCGTGGGCGCCTGGTCGAGGCCCCGGACGACCGGGTAGGGGAACCGGTTGCGAGGTTCGCCGCGGCGTCCCTCAAGGCTCTCGAGGAGGGCAGTCTCCTCACCGCAGACGTAGGCTCCCGACCCGAGCCGGATGTGGATGTCGAAGTCGAATCCCGGGGTGCCCAGAATGTCGTGGCCGAGCAGGCCGGACGCCCGGCGGCGGGCCAGGCAGTCCTCGAGCCCGTCTCGCAGGTACACGTACTCGCCCCGCAGGTAGACGACCCCGTTGTTGGCCCCGATGGCCCAGGCCGCGATTGTCATGCCCTCCAAGACGAGGTCGGGCAGCTCACTCAACAACGCGCGGTCCTTGACCGTGCCCGGCTCCCCCTCGTCCGCGTTGCACACGACGTGGCGACGGCCGTCCGGGGCGGGCGCCTCGGACGCCAGCCTCCACTTGAGTCCGGTGCTGAAGCCGGCTCCCCCGCGGCCCCGGATCCCGGAGCGGTCCACCTCCTCGAGGACCTCGATGGGGGCCTGCCCGAGGGCCGCGCGCAGCCCTTTGTCGGGGTGGACGGTTGCCAAGGTCAGTGGCGTCCGGATGGTCATCGGGACTCCTCCCGAGCGGCGCCCCTCGGCTCGTCGGTGGGCGCGTGCGAGGCTCCGCTGTGCGTCCAATTTATCACCGCGGCGAGGCGACCGCGAGGCTTGTGGGGTTTGTCACCGTGGCGAGGCGGCCGCGAAGCTTGTGGGATTTATCACCGTGGCGAGGCGGGCGCGGGGCTTGCCGGGAATTGGTCCGTTCCGGGCTCCCCGGGTTCGACGGGGACAACAGTTGCCGACCGGACGCGTCCGGCACGCCACTGAGCCCTCTCAGCCGGAAATGCGCAAGGGGTCAGGCTGTCGAGGTTCAGGCGATCAGATGCGTGTAACCGTCGTGGTCGTCTGAATTGGGCGCAGATGGCCGTCTGATCATCTTGGCCCATATCGCCACCCCCAGCGCCACCGCTGCCAGCAGCGCCGCCAGCCACCACCAGAAGCCTCCGCTCACAGGGATGCGAGGACCATCGCCGACGTCGGGAAACGTCAACGATGTCTCGACTGACTCCTCCAGCAGTCCGCTGCGCACCGTGATCAATGCGTCCCAGGGGCCGTTGGGGACTTGCTCTCCCACGGCGAAGGAAAGACCCTCGGTTTCACCCGGTGACAACGTCGTGCCATCAAGGGCACGATCCTTGCGTTGACGTCGATCACTGTCACCACCGACACCGTCGTCGAGGGTGGGGTTACAGCAGTAGGTCGGCGTGATCTCTTGGACCGTTCAGTGCCTGGCGACAGATTGGTGAAGGACCACGGAGCAACCGTGGTACTGCGAGTCCGGGAGAGCCGGACCACCCGTCAGAGCTTGACCGACGGCACGGGTGGCGGGAGCAGCACCCCGAAGCCTGAGACGGCCAGGCGCAGGAGGACCTGTCCCGGGGTGAGGAGCTCGTTGATCTTGGCGGCGCTCAGCACTTCGAGTTCCCCCAAGCGGACCGCGAACGCCTCTGGGCCCATTGCCCGGGCCCGATGGAGTTCGAAGGTGTTGTGCCACACCTTCTCCCGGGACTCGCGCAGGAATCGGCGAGAGGCTGAGCGGTTCAGCGGCCGCAACGCTCTGTCGAGCAGAGTCCGGGCTGACCGGGTGGACAGTTCGACATCCTCGGCGGCCACTCGACCGGACAACACCCCGTCGATACGCTCGTGGTCGCGTCGACGCCGGACAAGCAGCGCGTCGTCGGCGAAGTCCTCATCTGAGATCACCGCCAACAATGCCTGGGGAAGGTCGTAGTTGACGTGTGCGTTGATGCCCAGCAGGACATGGCGCAGCGGCGGCAGCGATGCGGGGGCGTCGAAGGCCAGACGCCACGGGCGCGGCACGCCCCCCTCGCCGGAGATGTCGGCAGCCAGCGCGTCGAGGTAGAGCCCGGCAAAGGCGACATCCCACGTCAGCACCCAGGCAGGGTCCTCGAAGACCCCGTCCTGGATGGCGGCACCGACGGCTGCGGTAGTCCGGCGGTAGGTGCCGAGGAACTCTCGCTGGGCCTCCCGGTCGGGCGGGAGCGTGTCCAACCGGGCCTGCATCAGGGCCACCACGGCGTCGATCGAGTCGGCTTCGTCATGGTCCGGCGTTGCAGTCATGTCGATCCCTTCCTCTCGCCCGTGACTGAGGGTACCCTTATCAGATCGCCGATGGGTGTGCCGTGGTGGTGCGCGCGAAGGCGAGTTGAGAGGACGGAATGCCATGGCTGGCAGCCCACCGGTTGTCCGCGATGATCGAATCCTCAGCTACACCAAGGGGCTGGCGTGGTTCATCGCCCCATTCCTGATCGTCGCGTTCGTGATCCTCTACCCGTTCCCGGACCAGACCCACCGACTGTTCGCCTGGACGATCAAGCCGACGATGACACCCATGGTCCTGGCCTCGGCCTACCTGGGCGGCTTCTACTTCTTCATTCGGGTGCCCCGCGAACACCGGTGGGCCCCCGCCAAGACCGGATTCCTGTCCGTCGCCCTGTTCGCCTCCCTGCTCGGTGTGGCCACGCTCCTGCACTGGGACAAGTTCAACCATGGCCACGTGGCGTTCTGGCTGTGGGCAGCCCTCTACTTCGCCGCCCCGTTCCTGGTCCTCGGCGCCTGGTTGGCCAACAACCGCGTGGCCACGCCCCCGACTGCGGGCGAGCAGCGTCTCGCCGGGGCCACCCGATGGATCATCGGACTGACCGGTCTGGCCGCTCTGGTCACGGGCGTCGTCATGTTCCTCGCGCCGACCCAGGTCATCCCCGTCTGGCCGTGGCTGCTGACCCCGCTCACTTGTCGCGTGCTGGGCGCCATCTTCTGCCTGGGCAGCGCGGGTCTGGGCGTATTCGCCGACCCGAGATGGATCACCGTCAGGCTCATGCTCCAGGTCGAGATGATCATGATCGGGCTCATCCTGATCGCCGCCGTGCGGGCGCGTGCCGAATTCTTCACCGACCGGCCGCTCACATGGCTGACCCTTGCCGGGTTCATCGTCGTCCTCGCGGGATCGGCCCGACTCTGGTACTCCCAGAGAGGAACAGAACAGCGAGGAACCGAAGAGAGGGGACCCAGTCGGTCACGATCGTGACCGCCCATCCACACTGGGCGCGCGTCTGACCCTGATCGTCGGCGTCCGGCGTGGACCACATTTACCGCCCTGAGCGGCTCCTCCTCAGTCGCCGAGCCCCGTGCCGACGTCGCGGGCCGCCTGCAGCCAGGAGTGGTCCAGCGGGACCGTCGAAAGGTTGCCGGCCACGTCCTCGAGCGGCACGGGAGCGGTGTCCTCGCCGCGGGAGGCCACCATGATCCCGTACTGGCCGTCGGCGATCAGCTCTGCCGCGGCCGAGCCGATGCGCGTTCCCAGCAGCCGGTCCTCCGCGCAGGGGGTGCCACCGCGCTGGACGTAGCCGAGGATGGTCACGCGGCTCTCAAGACCGGTCGCCGCCTCGAGCTCGCGCGCCAGCCGGAACGTGTGTTCCCGGTGGGTGTCCCGCACGTTGGCCATGTGCGCCTTGGCTGCCTGCTTGGCCTCGGGGGTGTCGGCAGACGACTTGAGTGCCTCGGCCGCCGCGATGTCGGCGTGGGCCAGGACGTCGCTGGCGCCCTCGGCGACGGCGATCACGCTGAAGTTCGTGCCGCGGTCGCGGCGGGCCTGGATGGTCTCGGCGATGGAGTCGACGGTGTAGGGGATCTCGGGGAGCAGGATGATGTCGGCTCCGCCCGACAAGCCCGCTCCCAGCGTGAGCCAGCCCGCCTTGTGCCCCATGATCTCCGCGAGGATCACCCGGTGGTGGCTGTGTGCGGTGGAGTGCAACCGGTCGATGGCCTCGGTGGCGATCTCCAGGGCCGTGGAGAACCCGAAGGTGTTGTCGGTGTGCGCCACGTCCTTGTCGATCGTCTTGGGCAGGTGCACCACGTTGAGGCCGGCCTTCGCCAGCCGCATGGCGTTCTTGGCCGTGCCGCCACCGCCCAGCATGACGAGGCAGTCGAGCTTGTTCTTCTCAAAGGTCTCCGCGATGGTCGGGATCATGTCCTGCGGCTCGCCGTCGACCACCATCTTGTGGACCTTGTCGCGGCTGGTACCGAGGATGGTGCCGCCGATCGTGAGGATCCCCGACAGGTTCCCCGGCGTCATCTCGATGGACCGGTTCTCGGCCAGGCCGCGCACGCCGTCGCGGAAGCCGACCAGCTCCATGCCGTGTCGGCCGAGCGCTGCCTTGCCGAGGCCGCGGATGGCTGCGTTGAGTCCGGGGCTGTCACCGCCCGCCGTCAACACACCGATGCGCTTGTTGGATTTGGACACTGTGCCTCCCTGCTCAGTTGAGTGGTTTGACTCTATCGCGGGGACCTTGGCGGCTCATCACCGAGTGCGGTGAGCCCCTCGGCTCCCCGGGGCTCACCGTGGAAAGTGCGTGGGCAGCGACTTCCGTGGGCCGTGCCTGTTCGGACCCGCCCCCACCGCACGGATCAGCAGCTCCACCCGGTAGCGGTGCCCGGCGTAGGGCATCAGCACTTCGGCGACGGCGTCGTCGTCGAGCAGTTCCCCCACCAACCCCCAGCTCAGCATCCGGGGAATGTGGTAGTCGCCGACACTCCATGCGTCCGCATCGCCGTGAGCCTGCTGACGGGTGCGAGCCGAGGTCCACGCGCCGACCCCGGGAATCGAACACAGCGCCCGATCAGCGGTTCCGGGGTGGCTCAGGGTGCGCTCAAGGCTTCCCGCCCGCGCAGCTGCGGCGCACAGTGCGCTCGAGCGCCGCTGTTCCACCCCGGCTCTCAGGAACTCCCAACTGGGGATGCGGCGCCACTGCTCCGCCGACAGCGGGAGACGCATCCCCTCCGCCGGGTGCCCTGCCATGGCGCTCGGACCGGGCGCCGGGTCCGCATGGGCATGGGTCAGACGGTGAATGGAGCGAAAGGCTTCGGCCCCGGTCACCTTCTGCTCGATCACCGTCGGCAACAGCGATTCACACACCAGATCAGTGGCACCGACGCGAATCTGCGGATACCTCCGCCACGCCTCAGCCAGCACCGGATGATGGGGCTG
>JAGXHS010000144.1 GCA_024636075.1 Propionibacteriaceae bacterium | reverse complement strand
TCCCACTCCTTGCGCCTGTCAAGCACGTGTTTGTGGAAGGAGGCCTTGGTGGCGTCGGTGGTGAAGAAGTGTTCGCTGATCCAGTCCTCGACGACGATCAGGGCATCACTGCTGGGCATGCTCACCTCCCGGCTCGATGGGATGATCCGCCGGTAGCACCAGCAACAACGGCCGGACCAGACGTCGTTGCGGGCGCATCTCCTCGATCAGTTTTGCCTCAGCGGCCACGTCCACCCGGTGTGCGGTGACGGTGGTCCGCTGCACGACGGCAGCTGCGTCGTCTTGCCACCGGCTGGTGCGGCGATTCCAGGTGGCGATGCGCTGCTCGGCCGCCCGCGTGGCTTCCTCGACCAGCGAATCCATCTGTTCGTGGGCGTTGTCGACAGCTGCGGCGATCAGGGGACGGTAGCGGGCCACGTCGGCGACCGGGCCGGGGTTGTTGCGCTTCGTCAGAATCCCTACGGCCTGCAACAGGTCGGTGGCTGATCCGTGCAGGGTGGGCAGAGCGAAGTGCGGGTTGGCAGGATTGGGGAAGTCGATCTGGATCCAGCTCGCTGCCACCACCTGGCTGCGGCGGTTGGTCAACGTGCCGAGCAGCAGCACCGTCGGGTGCGTCACCGCGCCGCGGACGGCGAAGACGCTGTTGCGGCTGAGCCGGGCCAGCGCACGATCCGCCGCCCAGTCCAGGATGGGGTGCAACGGTCCGAGGTAGTGCGCTTCGGGCCACGACGAATCGCTGGAATCCGACAAAGCCGACTCCAGCAGCTGTTTGCCGACGGGGAGTGAGGTGGCCAGTTTCAGCTTGCTGTGCACCTTTCGTTCCTGCAGGTAGCTCTGCGGCAGGGCATCCAACCGCTGACGCAGATCTGCCGGTGGCACCAGGGTGGCGATGTGCTCGTCAGGCATCCGCCGCCATCTGACGCCGCCACCATCAAGCGTGTCCGGGTCCTGGGAGGGCACCTCGTAGTACTCGTGCAGCGCCTCGTCGAGGAAATCGATGGCATTCGGGTACAGGCCGCGGTCGTCGTCACCGCCCAGCGGTGCGTCGGTGACCTCCGCAGCCGCGTCGTCCAGCAGGGCCAGCAACACACCCAGTGAATCGCCGTCGATCACGTCGGACACGTCCGGCACCGCCTCGTCGAAGTCGCGCCGACCGGCGAGCACGCGTTTGATCTCGTTCTCTTCGGCTTCGACGGAGTAGCTGCCCATCAGGCTGGCGGCATCGCCGAGGGCACGGTGGGCCTGTTCTTCTCGTTCGAGCAGGCGGCTGAGGATGTGCACGTCGCCGGAGAACTCTTCGGCTGCCGGGCTGAGCAGCAGGGTGGTGATCTGCGGTGGGGTGGTTTGGCCGTATCGGTCGATGCGGCCGTTGCGTTGTTCGATGCGGATCAGTGACCAGGGGATGTCGTAGTGGATCAGCTCCGAGCACTGTTTGTGCAGGTTGACGCCCTCGGAGGCGATGTCGCCGGTGACCAGTACCCGGATCGGTGAGGTCGACTGTTTGAAGCTCTCCACGATCTCCTGCTGTTCGACGTCGCTGACTCCCCCGTGCAGGACGGTGATCCCCTTCCCGGGAAGGTGCAGATCACGGCCGAGTTTCTCCTGCAACCACAGCAGGGTGGGGACGCGTTCGGCGAAGACGACGGCACGTTGACCGGTCTTGACGTTGAGCTCGCGCAGGTAGCTGAGCAGCGCCTCGTACTTGGAGGATTCGTCGAAGCAGGCCTCGTTGAGTTCTGAGAGTCGTTGCAGGGCCCGGCGTTCGCTCAGCGCCGCCGGGGAAGCGACATCCAGCCGGGCGATCCGGTTGGTGATCGTGTCGCGCAGCGCCGCCGGGGATGACAGGAAGGCTTTCGCCAGGGTCCACGGGAACAGGGCGGCGGTCGCGCCCGAGTAGGGAGGCTCGCCGTCGGGATGCAGCCAGACGTCGGAGAGCTCGGAGGCGACGGCGTCCTCTGCCGGTGAGGCGTCGATCAGCTTGTGCTGCGGGGGTTTGCGTTCAGCCCAGTCATGGCCCACCACCTGGGCCACTTCGGTGGAATGGCGATGGCGGCGAACCACCAGCCGTTTCAGGGCCTCGGTGTCCAGATCGCCGTGCGGGTGGACGGCGGTCGGTTCCAGCAGTCGGACCAGTTCGGCGAAGGATTCGTTGCGGCCGTTGTGTGGGGTGGCCGAGGCGAGGATCAGGGCGTCGGTTCGCGGGGCGAGGGTGCGGGCGAGGCGGTTGTTCTGGGTGGCCGAGTTGGTGACGTTGTGCGATTCGTCGATCACCACCGCGTCCCAGTGGTGCTTACGCAGGTCGTGGGCGAAGCGGTCGCCTTTCAGGGTGTCGATCGAGACGATCACTTTGTTGAAGTAGGTGAACGGATTGCGGGTGGCGGGGATCTTCTGCTTGACCCGCTGCACGCCCACCGAGTCGAGACGGACGAAGGGGATGGCGAACCGTGACCACATCTCGTGCTGGGTCTGTTCCAACACGTGGCGGGGACAGACGATGAGGATGCGATCGCCCCGGCCACGGCGGATCAGCTCTGCGAGGATCATGCCGATCTCAAGGGTCTTGCCGAGCCCCACCGCGTCGGCGAGCAGGATGCGCGGTCGCAGGTTGTCGGGGCTGAGCGCTTTGCGGACCGCGAGCTGCTGGTACTCCAGGGAATCCGCCAACGCTCCCCCGGCGACCGAGAGTCGCGGTTCGGTGAGCGGAATGCTGGTCTTGCGCAGGGTGGCTTCCAGCCAGAGCCGGGCACGGCGATAGTTCGACGAGCCGTCGGCGGTGACGTCGGCGTCCCGCGGATCCAGCGGAGCAATTGAGTCCAATGCCTCGTAGAAGGTGGCCTGGGTGCCCCGCACCAGCTCCGACAAGCCGCGGACACGCACCACCAGACCATCGGCGGCCTGTTCGGCCGAGGTGACCAACCACTCCTCGTCGCGGACGACGACGACAGAGCCGGGGGCAAGGTTCAGGTTCTCGTTCATACGGATCTGGATGAGGATGGCCTTCTGTGAGGGATTCTGATTCAGACTAGCCGCCCAACTCTCCTGTGGCTTGGAACTCAGCAGACCACCGGGCAATCCGGCTATGCCCGGGAACGCGTTCACTTTCAGCACGGAGTCGTAGATGAGAACAGCAGTGAACGCTTTCAAGCCATCAATTTCGATTTCGTGTCTCATCTACCCCGGGCAAAGCCATCACTGCCTCGTACAATTCCCACCCGGCGGGGAAACCTCATGGTCAGCGGAACTCAGTGTGGCCTGCTCCCCATCCTCGCCGACGCGTTCCAGCAACGCCGCCAACTTCTCGTTGTTGTGCGTGAGTAGCAGCCGCCCGTAGCGTTCGGGGTTCTTCCACATCGAAGGTTCCTCACCCGGGGTCGCCACATCCCAGCGTCTGTCCCAGCTCGATGCGAAGCTGGACCTGAGCGTGCAAATAGAAAGAGTGGATCCATGAGCGAGACGAGTGTGCACGAACCGGTCCGGTACGACCTCTTCTTCAAGACCGGGCTCGAAGTACTCCGCGACGCGAGCGGACCCATGAAGCCCCGAGATGTGATTCCTGCCGTCGAAGCTCGGCTGGCAGGTGAGCTCACCGAGTACGAAACGGAACCCAACAAAACGAACGGCGAGGCACGGTGGGCCACCGGCCTGAGCTTCGGGGCGACCGACATGACGGCCGCCGGATGGATGACCAAGAACAATCCGGGGTGGTCCATCACCGAAGCCGGTGTTCGTGCGCTCGAGACGCACCCCGAAGGCCGCGGACTCGCGATCGACGCCAGTCGCGCTTATCGTGAAGCGGCTCAGGCGCGGAAGAACGCGCCCTCCTATCAACGCGTGCTGCTTGCTGCGCTGGACTTCCTCGAGGCGGGCGAGTGGACCAGCTACTCGGATCTGGCCGAGGTGTCCGGAACCAACGCACAAACCGTCGGCGCCTACATGTCGACTACCGAGCATGAGGCCGCATTCCGAGTGCTCAGAAACTCCGGCATTCCCAGTGAAGGCTTTCGTTGGCTGGATTCATCGCGCACCGACACCCAACGTGAGGCGCTGGAAGCTGACGGCATCGACTTCGTCAACGGGGCCGCGTCTGATGCTCAGCGGAAACGTTCTGAGGATTTCCGCGAATTTCTCGAAGATGCCGGAGTGATTGCCGCGCCAACACAACGAGCATGGTTCGTGAAGGGCCTCTTGGGGGGCTCGGAAGCAAATCCTCGGGCATGGATCGACCGGGGAGTCGTTGTTCTGCGCGATTCCCGTTTGCCGGCTGCCGTGGACGCGAGCAGCCGAAGCGAGCTGAAGGACCTGGTGGAGGATGCCTACGCGGAATCCTCGTACGCGGCACGTGCCGAGAAGTTGGACGAGCTGCACGCCTTCCTCTCGAAGATGAAGCCCGATGATCTGGTGGCAACAAGTCACGAAGGGCAGCTGTATCTCGGTCGCATCGCGGGGGAGGCGCGGCAGGAGCGAAGTGAGCGTGGTCAACAGTTGGTCCGAGAGGTGGATTGGCACCGCATTTCCCACCCCGTGGGTGAGCTGGACGCGGAGCTCACCTCCCGATTCCAGGTGCAGCACAATATCATCGACATGACCCAACAGCTTGATCTGCTGGTGCCATTGCTGGCGCGGGACGACGCACAAGCATCGCCACCACCACCACGCACCCTGAACCTTCCGCCAGCCACTCAGGAGCTTGCCGAACGCCTGCACGTCAGTCGCGAGTGGTTGCAGGAGTGCATCGACCTCTTGGCTGACCGGCCGCAGCTGATCTTCTACGGCCCTCCCGGCACGGGCAAGACCTTTCTCGCGCAGCATCTGGCCGAACACCTCGGCGGTGACGCCGTGCAACTCGTGCAGTTCCACCCGTCATACAGCTACGAGGACTTCTTCGAGGGCTACCGCCCCACAGAAAGCGGTGGCTTCGCTCTCACGCCGGGCCCGATGCGGCGCATTGTTGAACGCGCCCGCAAGGAGCCCGGCACACCGCACTTCCTGATCATCGACGAGATCAACCGTGGGAATCTGGCCAAGATCTTCGGCGAGTTGTACTTCCTCCTGGAGTACCGCGACCGGACCGTGGAGCTGCTGTATGCACGGGACAGTGGAGAGGTCGGCTTCTCGCTGCCGAAGAACGTCTTCATCATCGGCACCATGAACACCGCGGACCGCTCCATCGCCTTGGTGGATGCGGCCATGCGACGCCGATTCGCCTTTCTGCCACTACATCCCAGCGAGGAACCGACCGCCAGCATGTTGAGCAAGTGGCTGGAGGCCAACGGGCATTCTCAGGAGGCGGCGGTTCTGCTGGGTGAATTGAACGATCGAATCGATGATCCCGATTTCAAGATCGGCCCCTCGTACTTCATGCGCCCTGCCGTCCACAAGCCGCATGGTTTCGATCGGGTCTGGCGCACCGCGATCCTGCCTCTGCTGGAGGAACACCACTACGGCGACGGCGTCGACGTGGTTTCCCAGTACGGTTTGGAGGCCATTATCCGGTCAGCAGCAGTGCGGCACCAGGACGCCGCGGCCCTCGACGAGACGGACCCGGATGCGACCGCTGATCCTGCGTGAGGCAGGGGCTGGACAGCTGGTTGAGCTGCCGGATTCGGTTGCAGCGACGCTGCGCAGCAGTGACTTGCTGACTGTCCTTCCCGCTGGGCGGCCCGGATGGTGGCTGCTGACGGCCGGTCGCAAGGTGGGTGCTGTGCGGGTCGGCGATCTGCAGATCGTGATCGAGCCCAAGATCGAGATCCATCGGCTGGTGTTCCTGATGGGCTATGCCCGAGAGCCGGACTTCTGGAGGAACCACGAGGTGACGCTCAACGCGCACAGTGGGTTGATGGAGGCCCTGACGGAGTCTTTCGGTCGTTTGGCGCTGCGCGCCGTCGAACAGGGTGTCCTCAAGGGATACCGCACGGTGGACGAGAGCGCTGCAGTCATGCGGGGACGAATCCGTGAAGCTGAGCAGATCAAACAACGTTTCGGACGGCTCATCCCACTGGAGATCCGCTACGACGACTTCACCGTCGACGTGGCCGAGAACCAACTGCTGCTCACCGCGGCGCTGCAACTGCTGCGGACAACCGGAGCTGCCCCCAGAGCTCGGCAACGACTCCACCGACTTCGACTGTTGTTGGCCGATGTGACGCCACTACGACGAGGGACCATACGACCCACATGGCAACCGACCCGACTCAACGCTCGCTATCAACCGGCTCTGCGCCTGGCCGAGTTGATCCTCAATGGTGACTCGTTCGAGCAGCACAGAGGAGACCTTCGAATCAGCGGCTACGTGTTCGACATGTGGCGCATCTTCGAGGACTTCGTGTCCGTTGCCCTGGCTGAGGCGATGCGCGGTCGACCCGGACGCGCATCCCTGCAGCATCGGGCCTGGCTGGACGAAGACCGCAGCGTCGACATCCGACCAGACTTCGTCTGGCAGCGCGACGGGCGGGTGGAGTTGGTTGTCGATGCCAAGTACAAGGCGGAGAAGCCCTCCGGATTCCCACAAGCCGACCTGTACCAGCTGCTCGCCTACTGCACTGTCTTCGAACTCACCACGGGGCACCTGATCTACGCGGCCGGCAACGAGCCCGAGCGACACCATCACATCCGGAACAGTCCGGTGACCGTGCACTGTCATTCGCTGGATGTCAACCAACCTCCAGCACATGTGATCGCCCAAGTGGATGCCATGGCATCCGAGATGAATGCCATGACATCAGCCTGACGTCAATATCCGTCGGCGAATATCGGCCCGATCCAGTACCTCGCGACCACTTTCCCGCCTGCTGCACTGCGAGGCGAGTGGGAGCCACCCATCTCGGAGTTCTGCTCTTCCTGATGAATTGGCACTGATTCTACCTCCACGGAATTTCATCCCCGGCTGATCGATACGGTTGCGGAATCTCCTTGTCACCGGGCGCATCGCCGATCATGCCTACGCTGCCAGTCGCTGGCGGTGGAGGGATTCAGGGGCATTGGCGATGCGCTTGGCATTGCTCTCCTGCCCGCCCTGACTGACCATCCTCAGCGGGCGCCACGAATCAGGAAGGCCATCCCTGGCCGAAGGACTGGATGTGGCCCTCACCGACAAGACGTTCCCGTGGCGCAATATGATCGACCTCGGTAAGCGCCTGCGCGATCACGTTCCACATCGGAATGGGCCGTCCGCCCGCTTACCGGCAACGGTCGTGGTCGTCGAGGACTGTGTTGCCGCCATGCCACCATGCGCCGCACGTCGGGCACTCGATCTTCCACTCGTCCGAGCCGGGGATCGGAATCAGCCGCCCGACGTTCTCGCCGCCCGACGGGCACCAGGCCTTCAGGTCTTCCTCCTTCTGCCAGATCACAGTTTCGATCTCCAGAACTCCTGACATGGTGAGTTCATTTATGCGCGTCGCGGGTGGCCTTTGACGCTGTAGGCCAGGGT
>JAGXHS010000143.1 GCA_024636075.1 Propionibacteriaceae bacterium | reverse complement strand
GTTTGCCGTCCACCCGGGCGGACTCCACCAAGTAGTAGTACGTCTTGCCGCCCTGCTTCTTCCCCACAATCGACGCCATATATAGGTAATACACCACTCGGCCACAAAACCCGTGACCAACACGCGAAAGCACCACAACTCAATCAGATGACGGGGAAACTCCCGCTAGGACCACCCTCGCCCACTGGTGTGTACCCACGTCTAGCATGGTGGTTACCGAGTCGGGAGGCGTCATGATTACCACCGGGCCCATCATCCCCAACCGGCTGCTCCACCGGGTCGCGCTGCTGATCGCCCACCGGCTCGGCAGCAACCGCAGCCGGGACACCTGCTCGCCAGCACCCGGTCGCGACGACCCGAGTCCGAGCGACGTGCGTGCTGACGGCAAGGCTCACAGCGCCTCCAGCAGCGACTCCTGCACCCAGCCCAGCCAGGAGTAGACCAGGAAAAGCCCTGCCCGGGGATCGTGATCGGGACGTTCGGCAGCCTCCTGGGCACTCAACTCATCGGTGATCCCCTGGCGTGCCGCCAGTGTCAACCGGAGCGCATTGAGCGTCTTCAACCAGGCCGAGAGGTTCTCGTCGGCGATCTGGCAGGAGCCACCGCGGGTCACCCCGGCGAGGTCTTCCAACACAATCTTCGCATCGGCGACCTTCGTGTCCCGCTGGGCCCCCATCGTGAAGCGCCGGAACTCGTCGGACTTCTCCGGATCGTGCGGGATGGCGTTGGGAAACAGGCGCCGGACTGCGGGGTCGTCGTCCTCGAAGAGCTCGTCCTCCGGATCGGAGGAAAAATCCCGTTCCCACCGTTCGAACGGGTCCTTGCTGTTGGTGCCGACGGTCCTGGTCTCACCCCCGATCAGAGCGATCAACTGGCCGATCAGGTCGCCGAGAAGTCCCGGTTCCGGATCGTCGAAGCGCACCAGTACGCCATCTGCGGTGCGTTCACAGCCGCGCATGCTCACTCCGCCCGATCAAGGGTCGCCCACAACCCGAACTCGTGCATCGCGTTGACATCACGCTCCATCGCCTCCCGGGTTCCCTGCGACACCACTGACTTGCCCTCGTTGTGCACCTGCAACATCAACTTCTCCGCCTTCTCCCTGTGGTATCCGAAGTAGCTGGAGAACACGTGGGTGACGTAGCTCATCAAATTCACCGGGTCGTCCCAGACCACGGTCACCCAGCCAGCGTCGGTCAGCGACTCCGCACCGAGTTGCTCGGCGAGAGCCGTGTTGCCCCGGCTGTCTGATCCAGAAGCAGTCATGGTCCCATTCTGTCGCACCCAGCCATAGGGTGGGCACCATGACAAGCGCCTTGCTCACCGATCACTACGAACTGACGATGGTGCGCGCTGCCATGACCTCCCAGACGGCCGACCGGCGCAGCGTGTTCGAGCTGTTCGGTCGCCGACTGCCGGAGGGTCGGCGCTATGGGGTCGTGGCGGGTGTGGGGCGCGCGTTACGAGCGCTCGCCGACTTCCGTTTCGACGGCGCTGACATCGACTTCCTGATCGAGGCGGGTATCGCGGACGAGCAGTTGGTCGACTGGTTGGTGAACTATCGGTTCACTGGCAACATCTGGGGCTACCCGGAGGGTGAGGTCTACTTCCCAGGTTCACCGATCGTGGTGGTGGAGAGCACCTTCGCCGAGGCTTGTCTGTTGGAGACGGTGCTGTTGAGCATCTACAACCACGACTCCGCGATCGCCTCGGCAGCATCCCGGATGACCATGATGGCCGGTGGGCGTCCGTGCTCCGAAATGGGTTCTCGGCGGACTCATGAACGTTCCGCCGTGGCGGCGGCGCGGGCATCCTACGTAGCTGGTTTCAGCGCCACGTCGAACCTTGCTGCCGGTCGGGAGTGGGGCGTACCGACGATGGGTACTGCGGCGCACTCGTTCACCCTGTTGCACGACACCGAGACCGACGCCTTCCGCGCGCAGCTGGCAAGCCTCGGTGTGGGAACGACCCTCCTGGTCGACACCTACGACACCGAGCGCGCAGTGGCAGAGGCTGTCCGCCTGACCGACGGACAGTTGGGGTCGGTGCGCCTCGACTCCGGTGATCTCGGCATCATTGCGCGTCAGGTCCGTGACCAGCTGGACGACCTCGGTGCCGCCGGCACCCGCATCATCGTGACAAGCGATCTCGACGAATGGCAGATCGCTGCACTGCGCGGCAGCCCGGTGGACGGTTTCGGGGTCGGTACCTCGGTGGTGACCGGCTCCGGACATCCCACCTGTGGATTCGTGTACAAGCTGGTGGCCCGGGCCGACTCCGCCGATCCGGACGCTGAACTTCTACCGGTGGAGAAGAAGTCGAAGAACAAGGGGTCCGTCGGTGGCCGCAAGTTCGCCGTGCGTCGGCTGGACGCCCAGGGACTCGCCGAGGCTGAGATCGTCGGCATCTCCGCAGCCCCGGCCGACGGCGGGAACGACCGTGCCCTGCTGGTCCCGTTGGTGGTCGATGGTGACATCGTCGGTGAGGAGCCGCTGCAGGCGGCCCGTGAACGACACGAACGCTCCCGGGCGGAACTACCGGTCTCCGCCTGGAGGATCTCCAAGGGCGAACCGGCGATTCCCACGATCATGCTGGAATCCGACGGTGACCTCGTGCACAATCCCTACGCCAGCACCTGACCGGAAAGCCCTACGCCAGCACCTGGCCGGCGAGCAACCGGACTTCAACACCCGGACTTCAACACCGCAGCCAAGCGCTGCGCCCGTGCACTGGTGAACACCTCTTCCAGCAGCATCGGTGTGCCGTCCGGGCCGGACAGCGGGATGCGCCAGTTCGGATACTCGTCGATGGTGCCCGGTTGGTTCTGGGTGCGCCGATCCCCCACTGCATCGGTCAGCGCCGCATTCAGCATCCGTGACGGTGTCGCGACCAGGAAACGGTGCATCGCCAGCACGATCTCCTCGACCTCATCGGTGCCAGGATCCAGCAGGCCCAGCCCGCGCAAGGCTTCCAGCATCGTCGAATGCTCATTTGCACTGGTCTCCAGTTCGTCCGCCAGGGACTGGGTGAGCAGACCCAACTGGTCCCGTAGCCGGACGTGGTCGCCAGCGAGGTACCCGGCGGTTGGCGGTAGGTCGTGGGTGGTCACCGAGGCGAGGCAGTACTCCCGCCAGTTCTGCGGCGGCTTCAGGTTGCCGGCGTCGTCGTGCTCGAACCACAGCACACTCGTGCCGAGGACGCCCCGACCGGCGAGGTAGTCGCGGACCCAGGGCTCCACCGTGCCCAAATCCTCACCCACGACGATGGCGCCGGCTCGGTGGGCCTCCAGAGCCAGGATGCCGACCATCGCTTCGTGGTCGTAGCGCACATAGGCACCCTGCTTCGGTGACATTCCCTGCGGCACCCACCACAGTCGGAACAGCCCGATGATGTGGTCGACCCGGATGCCTCCGCAGTGCCGGAGGATGGAGTGCACCATGCCGCGGAAGGGTGTGTAGGCCAGATCCGCGAGCCGGTCCGGACGCCAAGGCGGTTGACCCCAGTCCTGCCCGGCCTGGTTGAAGGCATCAGGCGGTGCGCCGACGCTGACCCCGCCAGCGAAGACATCCGGCAGCATCCAGGTGTCCGCACCATCGGGATTCACCCCGACCGCCAGGTCACTGATGATGCCCAGACCCATCCCGGAATCCACCGCTGCCTGTTGGGCGTCGGAGATCTGCTCCTGGGCGATCCACTGCAGCCAGCAGTGGAAGTCGACCCGCTCGGCGTGCTGTTCGGCGAACTCCTGCACCCCGACGGAACGGGGATCCCGGAGTGCTGCCGGCCACTCGTGCCATTTGCTGCCCAATTGCTCGGCGAGCGCCGACCAGACTGCAAAGTCGCGCAGGCTGGCGCCCTCGGTCTCGATGAAGTACTCGAAGGACATCTGCCGGGCGGGACGGCGTCCGGCCTGGAACAACGTCCACAGCGCATCCTTCTTGGCCTGCCAGACCCGGTTGCGGAGGATCCGGTCGGCGTCGTCGACCTCTGGTGAGAGTTCGCTGCGCAAGGCAGCGATCCGGTCCCGCAAGGGCTCAGCGAGAGCCACGTACTCGGCGATCGCCTCCGGACGGATGTAGATCGGGTTGACGTAGCGTCGGCTGGTCGGCAGGTACGGCGAGGGTTCCATCGGGGCAACGGGTTCCGCCGCGTGCAGCGGGTTGATCAACACATAGCCCGCCTGCTGCCAGGTGGACGACCACACCGCCAGATCAGCCAAATCGTCGAGATCGCCGATGCCCCACGAGTCACGCGACCGGAGGCTGTACAACTGGGTCGCATAACCCCAGAATCGGCGCTCACCGAGTGAGTCGGGGAAACCCAGGAAGGACGGTGTGACGATCAGCGTCGATCGCTCCGTCCTCCCACCGGAGCGCACCACCAGGCGATGGTAGCCGAGCGACAAATCGGTGGGCACCGCGAAGCTGGCCTCCCCGATCCGTTGACCGTCGATCTCCCGGTCGGGGTGGACGTTGTCCACCTGGGCGAAGCGACGGGTGCCGCCTGCTTCAAGCTGCGCCATCAGCTCGGCTGATTCACCGGCCGCCACGTGCACCTCCACGGTGCGGTACTGCCCCTGCCGAGTGACGACGCAGCTCGGCAACATCTGCCGCCAGGGCCGGTCGTGTTCATCGCGGAGCAACTGCCGGGCTTTTTGCGGCGTCGAGACGTCGCAGTCCATGGCAGCGAGAACAGCCACCACGGTCGCCTCTTCCACCTCGGTGTGGCGGCCTTGCCAGTCCCAGAATTCGGTGGCGATGCCGAAGTGGTCGGCCAGTTCGACCAGGGCAGGATCGGTGAGTGGCATGCGGAGGTCCAAATCGCTGTGCGTTGACGGCCAGCAGCTGCATGGCCCGAGCAACTACCCTAGCGATGCGACGGCACCGGAAACGCAACCGGCTCAGCACGGGTGAACAAGTCTGCCCGCGAACAACTCAGCCGCGGGGTCCGAAACCGGGGTCGTGCACGACCTGACTGCTGGCGACAAGGTCCCACAGCGCCTGCCGGTCCCGATTGAACAGTGGGATGAGACCGCCGACCAGGTAGACCGGGTACAACCAGTGCAACAACACCTGCTGGCTGATCACTCGTCGTAGCACCAACCCGGGTGACAGCTGTGGTCGGAGGCCGTGACGCCGTTCCACCACCCGCAGGCCGAGGGCCTGTTGGCCGAGGGTGCGGTGGAAGATCAACAGGCTGGCCGCGTTGTAGCTCGAGCCGATGAGGGTGGCGACCGCCATCGTGCCGAACCATGCCTGCAGCACTCCGTAGTTCCACAGTTCGTCCAGTGTTGGCAGCTGTCCCGGCCCGGAGACCACCCAGCTCTGGAACCAGTCAGCGAATCGGTTCTGCCACTCCTCGAACCATGGCACCGGGGTGACGACGACAACGATCAGCACCACCGATACGTCGATCCAACTGCCGGCGAGCCGTGCGAACCACCCCGCCAACGGAAACCCGTCAGCCTGCCGGGCCTGGGTCACAGCTTGACCACTTGACTCCGGGCCACCATGTCGTGAATGGTCTGACGCTTGCGGGTCCACAACGGCATCAACGAACTGATCAGCCGCAGGATGCCGATCGGGTCGAGCCGCAAGAGTTCCTGGACCACCGCGCGGACACCCGCCAGTTTCCAGCTCTGCCGGACGTGCTCCAGCCCGCGATCGGCTGGCACCACCCGCAGTTTGAAGGCGAGCTGCCCCGCCGACGCGCTCCACTGATGGACAGTGATCGTCAGGTACACCAGTCGGATGGCCATGGTGATCGACCCCAGAATCGACAACGGGGCCACGATGTCGTAGCTGTAGATGGCGGTGACATCCACCAGTCCCTGGCCCTGGCTCGCCGCCATCAGGTCACTCAGCCACGCCTGGTAGCCGTTCAGTGCCCGCATCAGATATCCGAAGCCCACCGTCCAGCTGACCAGCATCACCAGCAACATGTCGACCAGGGTGGACAGGACTCGCCACCACCAGCCGGCCAGTGGAACACCGTCAGCCGTGTGGGTGGCCTGCGCGCCCTGGGACAGCGCGTAGTCGGACGGCCCCGGACGCTGCTGCAGCTGACGCTGCTGCATCGGCGCCCGCTGGGCCGGATCGTAGGGGGCCGGATGGTACTGCGTCGGATCGTATTGGGCCGACTCGTGTTGAGCCGGATCGTTGTGGGAGACTTGCCTGGGCTGGGCTGGGCCATCAGGGGCCTGGCT
>JAGXHS010000142.1 GCA_024636075.1 Propionibacteriaceae bacterium | reverse complement strand
AGCATGGACTTCGAACGGGCCACCCGCCCAAACCGGCCTCGACAACCTGACGCCACTGTCGCGAAAAGTGCACCGCGCGAAAACCCATGCCTTCTGGCGGATCCGACGCACCCAGAACGGCGACCACGAGTGGACCACACCCGCAGGGCAACGATTCACCCTGCATGCCGACGGCACCACCACGCGTTCCGACAGCCCCACCACCCCCCACAACACCCACTCAGACATCGAGCAACAACTCCACGAAATGATGGTGCAGCTACCCCAACCACGCCTTCACCAGTGCATCGACGTGGTCCAGCATCGACGTCTCACACAGTGAGATCAGTTCCCATTCAGTGAGACGGTGCTTGCGTTTCTCTGAAGTTCGGCATGAGAGTTGAGCCGCGGCCGCGTTGCCACCGCTTCGACACCCACCCAGGAAGGGCTGCTAATGACTGCACCCGCACTGATCCTGCTGGCCAATGACCCCTGCGAACCGCCAGCTGAGCAGGAACTGCTCACGCTCCGAAAGCGAATGCAGGAAGCGAGCCCCACGCTCGAGGTGTCCCTTGCAATGGCCTCAAAGTGTCCGCCCACAGCAGGTCAGGTGGCCAGCGTCCTGGTCGAGCGAGGCGTTCGGGAGATCGTTTTCGCTCCACTCGATCTGGAGCATGCGGTCGAGCTGTCCTGCGATTCCCGGGAAGCCGTCCACGCCGTTCGGCGCCACCACCCCGGCATCCAGGTCGGCGTGGCTCGACCCGTCGGTCCGGCCACCGAGGTGCTGAACATGTTGGATCGTGCGCTGCGCACCGCCCTGTCGAGTCAGCAGGTCTACGAACTCGACGGCTTGGTGATGTCGGCAGCGGGATCCGGTGACGTCCGTGGGCGGGCGCTGCTGGCTCGCCGGGCTCGTCAGTGGTCTGTGCACCACAAGGTTCCGGTGCAAGTCGCCGTGGCTGACGGCAGTGGCCCCAGTGTGGCGCAGGCCATCGGCAGTCTCCGGTCCCAGGGACGCCGACACATCGCTGTCGGCAGCATGTTCCTGGTCTCTTCCGACTGCTACCTGCAGCAGGAACAGCTGGCTTGGGCGGCTGGCGCCCGGGCGGTCTCGGCACCGCTGGGAGACGACGAATTGTTCGCTGACCTGATCCTGGCGCGCTACTCCTTCGCCGCGATGGAACTGCTGGACGAGGAACTCGATCGTCTGGCGACGGGCGAGAGCCTGCCGAGAGGCACGGCGGAGGTTCAGTTCGACGCGCTGGATCTGCTGGCTGCGCGCTGACTCATTCGGTGGGGTCGAGCTCCTGAGGTAGGGGTTCGTTGATCTTGCGCGCGATCATCATGGCACGGTCCTGCAGCTTGCCGATCTGTTCCATGCCTGCCGCCGGGTCACCCTTGAAAACCGGGCGCACCTCGAAGGACAGGTCGATCATTTCGCTGCGGCTGAACTCGCGCGTACGCAACGCCTTCAGTCCCCGAGCCGTTCGGGAGTACTCCAGAGCAATCGCTGCCCACCCCGGATTGCGAGCAGCCGACGAGTCGGAGATGGCATCCGCGAGGTCGAGCAGGGCGCCCTCCAACTGCATCATCTGCGAGCGTCGCACCGCACGATCGAGACCGATTTCTCGTGGTTGTGCCGTGCTGCCGCCCCGGCCGAGTAACTTGTCAAGAATTCCCATGGTCGGTCCTCACGCCAGCGCTGTCGACAATCTTCGGATACTCCAAAGGATTGGCACCTCGTGATTTTCGGAGGATGGGCACCTTCGGATACCTCGGAGAATAGGCCATCGCCGCCAAGGCCGGCGCGGAGTCGGCCACGAGGACGGTGAATCCGTTTCGAGGCCCCAGTAATCTGGACAGGCGAACCAGGAGGAGACCAGTCGTGAACCAGTCATCAAATGAAGAGTCGATCAGGAGCAAGGTGGGATCGCCGGCTGTGATCAGGTCCGATGCCGAGTGGCGGTCGAGACTGAGTGATCTCGAGTACCGCGTGCTGCGCAAGTCCGGCACCGAGGCACCGTTCACCGGCGAATACACCGACACCGAGACGACTGGCGTCTACCGGTGCCGTGCCTGTGACGCGGAACTCTTCCGCAGCGCCGAGAAATTCCACTCGCACTGCGGCTGGCCCAGCTTCTACGCGCCCCTGGCCAAGGACACCGTTCGCTACATCAAGGACAAATCACTGTTCGGTCCGACCCGGGTGGAGGTGCGCTGTGCTTCCTGCGATTCGCATCTTGGCCACGTCTTCTCCGGTGAGGGCTACAACACTCCCACCGACCAGCGCTACTGCATCAACTCGGTGTGCCTCACCCTGGAGGAGACCAGCGCAGACCAGGCGTAGTCCAATGAGTGCCTGGAGTTGACTGATCAACTCCAGGAATCAACGATGTGCGCGAGCTCGCGACGACGACCGGTGAAAAAGGGAAGTTCCTCCCGCATGTGTCGCCGGGCGGAGGCCGCGCGCAGCTCACGCATCAGGTCCACGATGCGCACCAGCTCGTCGGCTTCGAAGGCCAACAGCCACTCGTAGTCGCCGAGAGCGAAGCTGGCAATCGTGTTCGCGCGCACGTCCGGGTAGGGGCGCGCCAGTTCACCGTGCTCGCGCAGCATCTCGCGGCGTTCAGCATCCGGCAGCAGGTACCACTCGGTGGATCGCACGAAGGGGTACACACACAGGTGGCGCTGCGGTGCCTCGCCGTTGAGGAAGGCCGGAATGTGGCCACGGTTGAACTCGGCGGGTCGGTGCAGACCGACCTGAGACCAGACCGGCATCAGGTGCTTGCCCAGTTCGCTGGAGCGCAATGCCAGGTAGGCGTCCTGCAGCGTCTCCGAATCCGGCGCATGCCACCACACCATCAGATCGGCATCGGCCCGGAAGCCGGCCACGTCGTACCAGCCCCGGATGGTCAAGTCGCGACCCGAGGTGGCTTCGTTGATCCGGCGGAGCGCGTCGTCCGCAGCTGACGGATCATCGGGAAAGCCCACCCGCGAGAAGACCGAGTACATGGCGTAGTTGATCTGGTCGTTCGGATCGCCCTGTACCTGGGAAGTGGTCTGGTCGGGGCCGACCTGGTCGGGAGTGCTGTGCGTCATGCGGTGTGTCCTTCGTTCTCGCGGATGCTCGGAGCCTCGTCATGTACCAGTTCGACGATACGCGTCAGCACGTCGGGATCAACGCTCGGTGGCACGCCGTGGCCCAGATTGAAGATGTGCCCGGGTGCCGCAGCGCCACGAACGATCACCTCGCGCACCTTGTCGGCGATCACCTGCCACGGGGCGCCGAGCACTGCCGGATCCAGGTTGCCCTGGACGGCGACGCGACCGCCCATCCGACGACTCGCCTCGTCGAGGCCGACCCGCCAGTCCACACCCACCACGTCGGACCCCGCGTCTGCCATCGACGACAACAGCTCGCCCGTCCCGACGCCGAAGTGAATGGTCGGCACGTCGTGGCCAAGGCTGGACAGCACGCTCCTGCTGTGTGGCAACACCGATTGGCGGTAGTCCTGGTCACTCAGTGCACCCGCCCAGGAGTCGAACAGCTGGACGGTGCTGGCTCCGGCATCGATCTGCGCTCGCAGGAAGGTCCCGGCAATCTGGGCGAGTCGTGCGCACAGGTCGTGCCACAACTGTGGATCGCCGGCCATCATCGCCTTGGTCCTGGCATGGTCCTTGCTGGGGCCACCTTCCACCAGATAGCTGGCCAGGGTGAACGGAGCTCCGGAGAAACCGATCAGTGGCCGCTCCCCCAGCTCTGCGACCAGACCACGGATCGCTTCGGAGACGAACCCGACCTGCGACGGATCCAGTGCTTCGACACGCTCCACACCGCTACGGTCCCGGATCGGTTCGGCAACCACAGGACCCACGCCGGGAACGATCTCGACGTCGACGCCGACGGCACGCAAGGGCACGACGATGTCCGAGAAGAGAATCGCGGCGTCCACGTGATGGCGACGCACAGGTTGAAGGGTGATCTCCACGATCAGCGACGGGTCACTGCACGCCTCCAGCATGGTGTTGTCAGCACGTAGTGCCCGGTACTCGGGCAGAGAGCGCCCGGCCTGGCGCATGAACCAGACCGGGAGCGCGGTTCCCTGGCGTTGCCGGGCGGCTGCCACCAGAGTCGATTCCGCGATCGGCGGCAGCGAGGAGTGGGAAGGGGCGTCGTGGGTCATCGGCACCTGATGGATTCAACCACATGCCTCAACCGGCGCGCCTGCCGAGGGCCTCGCGATCGATTGCCTAGCCTGATGAGTGTGAGTTTTCAGACACCTCAGCACCGCTCAGCGAACGCTTTTGCCTTGGCTGAAGCGGAGCTCTCCAAGCACCGGTGGCGCTCCGAAGTGTCGGTGGAGCCGATTCCCTCACCGCAGCGAATCGCTCCGCACTCGGCCGCCATCAGTGCCGATGTCACCGTTGACGATCAGGAGGTTGGCAGCGGTCGGCTGATCCTGTTGCATGACCCGGCCGGCAACGAGGCATGGCAGGGCACCTTCCGCTGCGTGACCTTCGCTCGTGCAGACGTTGACCTTGAAATGGTGACAGACCCGCTGTTGGCAGACGTCGCCTGGTCATGGTTGCTCGAGGCGCTCGAGACGCGCGGCGCCAGCCACGTCGCTCCCAGTGGGACGGTCACTGCGGTCTCCAGCCGGGCATTCGGTGGCATGTCAGAAGAGCCTGATCGCGCCGAGGTGGAGATTCGCGCCTCATGGACCGCGCTGCTCGACGATGGGCAGAGCTTCACGCCTCACCTGGCGGCCTGGCAGGATTTGCTCTGCCAGACTGCGGGGCTGCCTCCGCTGCCGGAGGGCGTGGTGATGCTCGGGTCCCGGACGGGGCGCGGCCGGTGACCGAATCGGGTTCCGTGGAACCGGAGGACACGGCCGAGGAGCTGCCGGTGCTGGCCGAACCCGCTGATGGTGTGGGCGCGGTGGTGGACACCCCAGAATCCCTTCAGCAGACCATCGACGCATTGCGGGACGGTACTGGCCCGGTGGCGATCGACGCGGAGCGTGCCCAAGGTTTCCGCTACACCTCCAAGGCGTACCTGATCCAGATTCGTCGACGAGGCTCCGGCACCCACCTGGTGGACCCGACCATGTTCAGCGTCGACACCGGGCGCAATGACCTGAGTCGACTGTCGGAAGCGATCCAGGACGAAGAGTGGATCATCCACGCCGCCAGCCAGGACCTGCCGTGTCTGGTGGACGCCAGGATGGTTCCGAAGAGGATATTCGACACCGAACTGGCTGGACGCCTGTTGGGGCTGCGCCGGGTCGGACTGTCGACCATGATCGAGACGTACTTCGGCAAACGGCTGTTGAAGGAGCACTCCGCAGCCGACTGGTCCACCCGACCCTTGCCGCAGGAGTGGTTGAACTACGCCGCGCTGGACGTCGAGTTGTTGGTGGAGCTGCGTGACGTCCTCCACCAGGAACTTGAAGATGCCGGCAAACTGGGCTGGGCCGAGGAGGAGTTCGACTCGCTGGTCCGCCACTGTGAGGTGCCCACCCCGCCACGAGTCGAACCATGGCGACGCACTTCTGGCTTCCACCAGGTGAACTCACCGCGCGGAGCCGCTCTGGTGCGTGAGCTGTGGCAGCGGCGAGAGGAGCTCGCCGCAGACCAGGACCGGGCGCCGGGGCGGATCCTGCAGGACAAGGCGATCACCCAGCTCGCCAGCTCGCTCCGGAGGCCCTCCGCTGACGCGAAAGGTCCTTCTGGTCGAGCTCCTTCCCCCAAGAACGAGATGCGTCGCGTGCCGGGCTTCAATCGTCGCAATGCGCGCACATATGAGCAGGTGTGGCTGGCTGCCTGGGATCGGGTTGCCGAGCTCGATGTCGCCGACCTGCCCCCGGTGCGGGTAACGCCGGACGGGCCACCGCCGCCTCGCAGCTAGGAGAACCTGCGCCCAGAGGCGTTCGCGCGGTGGAATCGGGTGCGCCCCGCCACCAACGAGCTGGCCGAGGAACTGCAGCTGCCGCCAGAGAACCTGTTGACTCCCGAGACCTTGCGCCGAGTGGCCTGGCAACCGCCGGAGATCTGCGATGAACCCCACGTCGCCGAGGCACTCCGCGCGCGCGGTGCCCGCGAGTGGCAGGTGGAACTACTTGCGGAACTGCTCGCCGGACTGCTGGCTCCCGAGGCCTGATCGTTCGTCCCCCACGAGCCCCTCGGAGTCGGGGAGAGCCAGATAGCGCTCGGTGACCGC
>JAGXHS010000141.1 GCA_024636075.1 Propionibacteriaceae bacterium | reverse complement strand
GCTCAGCCATCTGGACGGCAATCCCACCTGTACCGGAGATGGCTTGGTAGGTGGCCACCACCAGGCGCGTCAGGCCGGCCGCATCATGGAGGGGCTTGAGCACCGGCATCGCAGCCATCGTGGTGCAGTTCGGGTTCGCAATGATGCCCTTCGGTGGGTTGATCGCGTCCTGGGGGTTCACTTCACTGACCACCAACGGGACATCTGGATCCATCCGCCAGGCGGAGGAATTGTCAATCACCACTGCTCCCGCGGCAGCCACTGCCGGAGCATGTTCCAGCGATGACGCCTTGCCGGCGGAGAACAACGCGACGTCCAGTCCGGCGAAGTCTGCCGTTGCAGTGTCCTCCACCTCGACCGATTGCCCTTTGAAATGCAGTTGCTTGCCGGCTGAACGCTCCGAGGCGAAGAACCGAATCTTCGTGACCGGATACCCGCGCTCGGCCAGCAGGTCTCGCATCACACCGCCCACCTGTCCGGTGGCTCCGAAAACTCCAACACGCATGGCTGTCATCCTACGGTGCGCCACCGGCCCGGCCGATCGCGTCCCATCGGTTGTTGGCTCACAACCAGCTGACGTGCGGCTTCAGCAGGCTGTACCCGACGAAGGAGAACACGTCGAGCAGGAAATGGGCGATCACCAGCGGCCAGACCCGGCGGGTACGAAGGAAGACCAATCCCAGGATGAGTCCCATGATGATGTTGCCGAGGAAGCCACCGAAGCCTTGGTACAGGTGGTAGGTGCCCCGGAGCACCGCACTGGTCACGAGGATGGTCACTGGTTTCCAGGCGACCTGACGCCAGCGGGTGAACAGGTAGCCGATCATCACGAACTCCTCCAGGAAGGCGTTCATCGCTGCCGCAGCGACCAGCACCGGAGTCGTCCACCACTGGCTGGTGAGGTTGGCCGCGGCCACGGTGGTGTTGATGCCCAGCCACCGGGCGAAGAGATACAAGGCCAGTCCGGGAATACCGATCGCGGCCGCAAGCAGGACTCCTCTGCTCCAGTCCTGCAGCGGCTTCGACGGTGCGGTGCCCACCGCTGCCCAGACGCCCGAGCTGGGGACACGCACCGTGAGCAGCAGGTACAGCGCCAGCAGTACCGGCACCAAACCGAAAGTGACGTTGGCAAGCTGGTAGGAGAGGTCCAGCCATGGCCGGTCGGCGGCTCGGGAGACGTTCATCGAGGTGGTTTGCTGCGACAGCACCTCAGCTCGGGTGAGCCGATCCGTGATCTGTAGTACGGAGTAGACCGCTGACTGTCCCAATGAGAGCCCGAGCACGATCAACACTTCACAGTGCAGCAGACGACGCTGACGCCCCGCGGGGAGCGGATCAATGATCCCCGCTGCACCGCCTGTGGCGGCGCCCGACCGCGACTCAGCACCCACGGGTCAGCGGCGCGAGATCAGTGACCTGGCGAAGAACATGGAATTGGCGGGTCGTTCCGCCAGCCGTCTCAGGAAGTAGCCGTACCAGTCAGTGCCATAGGGCACGTAGACCCGCACGGTGCGCCCGCAGTCAACCAGACGCCGCTGCTCCAGTGGCCTGATGCCGTACAGCATCTGGAACTCGAAATCGTCGGCGGTCCTGTTGTTGCGCCTCGCCAGATCGTCGGCGATCGTGATCATCTTGGGGTCGTGGCTCGCCACCATGGGGTACCCCTTGCCCTCCATCAGCACCTTCAGGCACCTGACGTAGGAAAGGTTGACCTGGTGCTTGTCGGTGTAGGCAACTGACTCGGGTTCCAGGTATGCCCCCTTGCACAGCCTGACCCGACTGCCTGCGCCGGCCAGGTCCCGGCAATCACCCTCAGTGCGCCGCAGGTACCCCTGGACGACCGCACCGGTGTCCGGGAAGTCCTCCCGCAGCTCGAAGAGCACAGCCAGGGTGGCATCAGTGGTGGTGTGGTCCTCCATGTCGAGTGTCACCGTGGTGCCGGCATTGCGGGCCGCTGAACAGATCCGGGCGGCGTTGTCGCGGGCGAGTGTGTGCCGGTCGCCGCCCAACTGCAGGCCGACGGCCGACAACTTCAGTGACACTTCACATGCCGGCGTCAGACCTTCGGCAGCGAGCCGCTCGAGTGCGCTGACGTAGATGTCTGCGGTTTCACTGGCGGCAGCGATGTCGTCGATGTCCTCACCGAGGAAATCGATGGTGGTCCGCAGACCTTTGCTGGACAGATCCAGCAGCACCGGGACGGTCTGCTCCAAATCCTCCCCGGCAACGAAGCGTTTGATCATGTCGCGGCTGCCCGGAGCCATCGTGACCAACTCCCGGACCTTGCCGTGGCCACCCACCCGAAGCATCATTTCGGAGAACATCGTCACTCCCAACCTCTTCGGTCGCCCTGGTCTTCGATCAGATTTCTGTGACCCTACCGCTCACTGGGCCGATTCGCTGCCCGGCGCCCCAATGCGCAGATGACGGCGCATGTCGGCCAGGCAGCCCCCCAGTACTTCCTCCCGCTCCGCCCGGGAGCGTTGCCTCCTGGTGTTGACCTCCAACACGATGTGGCCACTGAAACTGCGCCGTGACAACTCCTCCAACAGGGCAAAGGCCCGCTGGTCGCCCTCACCGGGCAGCAGATGTTCGTCCTTGAGCGATCCGGCGCCGTCAGTCAGGTGGACGTGCTTCAACCGATCCCCCCACTTCTCGACGTAGGTCAATGACTGCTGCTGGGCCGTCGAAGCATGCGACAGGTCGAGGGTGAGGAATTCATAGTCGAGCTCGGTCGGATCCCAACTCGGCATGTACGCCTGGAAGGGCACGCCGGGCGTCCGCCACGGGTACATGTTCTCCACCGCAAAAGTGACGCCGCTCTCCTGGTTGAGCCGCCGAATGCCGTCGACGAACCCCGTCGCGTAGTCGCGCTGCCACCGAAAGGGTGGATGCACCACGACCACGTCGGCGCCCAGCCGCTGAGCTGCCTCGCCCGATCTCTGCAATTTCTCCCACGGGTCGCGACCCCAGGTTCCGGTCGTCACCAGCAGACACGGCGCATGCACCGAGACCACCGACACCTGGTGGTACTGCTGCAGACTGACCATCGCGTCGACATCGCTGGCACTCGGGTCGATACCCACCATCAGCTCGATTCCGTCGTAGCCGAGGTTGGCCGCCAGTTCGAATCCGCTGGACGTCTTCTCGGGATACACCGAACTCGTCGACAGTGCCACCATGCTCGTCGCGCCGGACTGGCGATTCTCCGCGTCGTCTCGTCGGAGGGTGTTGATGTCGTTCACACCCCAAACCTACCGCGCCAAGACGGCCCGGACGCCCTCGATTCGCGTAAGGCCCCTCGGGACGCAACAATGTACCCATGCATGTCGACCATCTTGTGTTTGCTGCTGGACCGGAGGGCCTCAACGCTGAGGTCGAGCGTCTGGGTGGCCTGTTGGGTGCCAAGTTCAAGGACGGCGGGTTCCATCCCCGTTTCGGCACGAGGAATCACATCCTGCCGCTGTCGGACCAACGCTATCTCGAGGTTGTCGAGGTGCTCGATCACCCAGCGGCCGACAAGGCGCTCTACGGCCAGGCCGTTCGAGCCCGCTCCGAACTGGGTGGCGGCTGGCTCGGCTGGGTCATCTCGGTCGATGATCTGAGCCCCTACGAGGCAAGGCTCGAGCGCAAGGCCGTGCCAGGCTCCAGGCATTTCCCCGACGGACGACTGTTGGAGTGGGAGCAGATCGGCATCAAGGGCTTGATGGCCGATCCGCAGCTGCCCTACTTCCTGAAGTGGCTGAGCGACGACACCTTGAAGCCGATCATGCTGGGCGGGGACATCCGGCTCACCGAAATCGAATTCAGCGGCAGCAAGCCGCGCGTCGAGGAATGGCTCGGGCAGGGTGTCGGCGACAGCTTCGACGGGGTGACGATGAACTTCCATTCGCGCAACGGCCACCCCGGGCTGGATGCGGTCGTCTTCGACGTTCCCGGCAAGGGAGAAGTCCGCATCTGAGTCCGGCTCAGGCGCGACGTAGGTCAAGCACCCCCAACGCATCCAGCAGACTCTCCACCTCGACCACCTTCAGCCCGTTCATCCGTGGCAGCCGCTGCGACGGATTGCGTGAGTTGGTTGGAACCAGCGCCAACTGAAAACCCATTCGGGCGGCCTCCGCGACGCGTCGCTCCATCCCTGGAACCCTGCGCAGGTCACCGGCCAGACCCACCTCTCCCATTGCGACCACGCGCTGGGGATGGTTGCGCTCGACACTTGCCGAGGCAACGGCGAGCGCCATCGCCAGATCCGCCGACGGATCGACCAGCTTCGCGCCGCCCACGGTGGACACGTACACATCGCGGGCAGCCAACGTCAGGTGCGCCTTGCGTTCGAGGACGGCCAACACCATCGCCACTCTGGAGGCTTCAACGCCGTTCGTGGCGCGGCGCGGTGAATTCGGATTCGCTGCCGGGGCGACCAGAGCCTGGATCTCGGCAAGCAATGGACGCCGGCCCTCCATCGACACCGTGACGCTGGTCCCCGGCACGGGCGTGTCGTGATGGCTGGTGAACAGACCGGAAGGGTCGCTCACCTCGACGATGCCGCCGTCACTCATTTCGAAGCAGCCCACCTCGTCCGCGGGGCCGAAGCGGTTCTTCACCGCGCGCACCATTCGGAACCCCGAATGTCGATCTCCCTCGAAGCTCAGCACCACATCAACCAGGTGCTCCACCATCCGGGGGCCAGCGATGCTGCCGTCCTTGGTGACGTGACCAACGATCAGGACCGCCATCCCACAACGTTTCGCGACCCGCACCAGAGCTCCGGTCACCTCCCGCACCTGCGACACGCCGCCGGGTGAACCATCAGCGTCGGCGGTACTGATGGTCTGCACCGAATCAACGACCAACAAACTCGGCTCGGTCTGCTCGATGTGACCGAGCACCGTCGCCAAATCGGTCTCGGCAGCGAGGTACAGCTCCGCGGCCAATGCTCCGGTGCGCCCGGCCCGCAGCCGGACCTGGGCGGCGGACTCCTCACCGCTGATGTACAGGGTGCGACGCCCGCTGTCCGCCCATTTCGCAGCCAGATTCAGGAGCAGTGTCGACTTGCCCACACCTGGCTCTCCTGCGAGCAGCACCGCCGCTCCCGGAACCAGCCCCCCACCCAACACACGATCGAGTTCCCCGACGCCGGTCAGGTGGCGGGCAGTGGCGTCACTCGGTACGGAGGATATTGGCACGGCGCGACGTTCCGGAGCCTGGGCGGCGACGCTGGTGGGCTTGCGTGCTCCCCGCTCGGCGACGCTGCCCCAGGTCTGGCACTCGCCGCATCGGCCCACCCAGCGAACCGTCGACCAGCCGCACTCGGTGCAGACGTAGCTTGCAGAACTCTTCGATGCGGTGCGGGCCATGGCAGACACTCTAGGGAACTGCGGTGACAGCAGCGCTGCGACAGTCTGCCCCAGCAGCTCAGCTGTTGACCGCTGCCTCTGCTGGCTGCTGCCAACCGACAGACTCGTCGTCCAGCTTTTCCAGCACTGCGCGAGCCAGCAGCGCCATACTCACCAGAACCACGACCATGGACATGAAACCGACCCAACCGCTGCCGGTGGCGGCCAACATCACGTAGCCGGCCAGTGCCCCCACCGCTCCGCCAAGGGCGTAGGGCAACTGGGTGGTGACGTGCGTGATCGCGTTGCAGCCGGCCCCGGTTGAGGAAAGGATGGTGGTGTCCGAGATCGGCGAGCAATGGTCCCCGAACACGGCTCCTGCCAACACCGCACCGAAGGCGGGCAGCAGCAGCTGGGAATCGCCGACGGCGTTCATGATGTCACCGGCGATCGGTAGCAGGATGCCGAAGGAACCCCACGAGGTACCGGTGGAGAAGGCCATCGCGCCGGCCATCACGAACATCACCGGAACCAGCCACTGCGGTGGCAGGTTCGCCGCCTCGACCAGACCGCCGAGGTATTGGCCAGTTCCGAGGTCGGAGATCAGTGACCCGAGCACCCACGCCAGCAGCAGGATGTAGACGGCCGGCAGCATCGACTTGATGCCCTCGAGGAGTCCCCTACCGAAAGTGGCGCGAGAGAAGCGGGGATTCTCCGCCGTGTAGCGCGTGTAGTAGAACAGCGCACTCGCCAGACCGAGCACGCCACCGAAGATCAGTGCCTTGGTGACATCAGTGTTCGACAGCAGGCTCAGCACTGACCAGCTGGGCTCGTCCGCCCCGGTGTAGCCGGTGTAGGCGATGCCCCCAAGCACACCAGCCACCAGCGCCAGGAAGGGAACCACCAGCGATCGCTTCGCACCGGGCTCGTGGACCGGCAGGCCCTGTGCCAGTTCGCCGGGAATCTCATCATCGGAGTTGAAGGTCTTGCCCTCGCCGATGGCGCGGCGTTCTTCCTTCCGCATGCTACCCAGATCGATCTGGAACCACACCGCCAGACCGACGACGATGATGGCCGCCATGGCGTAGTAGTTGGCGCCGGCGGCACCGATGAAAGCTTCGACGTCGCTGATGCCGAGCGTTGACGCCGCCACGATCGGAGCCATGATGCCGATGATGCTGGCACCCCAACTGGAGAACGGCGCCAGCACAGCTACCGGAGCGGACGTGGAGTCGATCAGGTAGGCGAGCTTGGCACGGGCGACACGATGCCGGTCCGTGACAGGTCGCACCACCTGGCCGACGGCGAGTGCGTTGAAATAGTCGTCGATGAAGATGATGATGCCCAGGATGGCTCCCAGCCCCATGGCGCCCCTGCGGGTCCGGATGCGCTCCACGGCCCAGTCAGAGAAGGCGGCACTACCACCAGACATCATGATCAGGGAGGCAATCATCCCCAGCATCAATGTGAAGATCAGGATGAACACGTAATAGGTGTTGACCGCACCATCGCTCCAGAACAGTCCGAAGAACGAGTCCCAGCTCAGCTTGAGGGTGGCCCACGGGCTGTAGGCAGAGACGATGAAGGCAGCGCTCAGCACGCCGGTGCCAAGGCTGAGCAGCACCTTCTTCGTGGTGAGCACCAGGATGATCGCCAGCACTGGCGGCAGAATGCTGATCCAGGTCGGGTCGTTCACGACGTCTCCTCTCGGCCTGCGGCCACGTGGGCCCGGCAGGTTCTGAGGGCACGGGCGTGCTCCCCTGACCCGGCACCCTATCGCAGATCATTCTTCTGCCACAGGCCTACACAGAGGTTCCCCCATTGGGTCTTCAACGGCACCGACGAAGACCCGCACGCGGTGCGCCAAGCCGCGGCCCTGTCCGACCACAGAGGGCTCAGGCGAAGTCGGCCACGAGCACCGCGGTCTCGTCCTTCTCGAGCGCGCCCACGACCCGCGCGGCATCGCAGGGGCCTGTCCGGCCAGAGGTCAGGTGGCCAGCCAGGTCTTGGTGTGGGGCGGCTGGGCGTCGCACACGAGCACCCCGGACCGGCGCAGTTCCCGGCCCGGCGCTTCCGCGGACCCTCCGCCGGAACGGTCTCCTGGCCCCTGCTGGGATACTGACCGCATGTCCATCCTGGAGGATCTGTGGCGCCGCGCCTCGGCCACGACCCCGGTCCCGGACGCGGATGCCCTCCTCGTGATCGCATTGGCGGCGCTCGCCTGTGTGATCCTCGTCTGGCCGGCGGTCCGGATGGCGGTCACGGTGTGCCACGAGGCCGGTCACGGCGTCGCGGCCACCCTTACCGGTCGTTCTCTGGACGGAATCCGGCTGCACTCGGACACGTCCGGGGTCACCCTGACCAGGGGAAAGCCCGCTGGCGCCGGCATGACGTTCACGCTGCTCGCCGGCTATCCCGCGGCCTCCCTCGTTGGCCTCTTGGCTGCCGCCGTAGCTGGCGCCGGCTACGCGGTGGCCATGCTGTGGCTGCTGGTGGGGCTCCTCGCGTTGATGTTGCTGAAGATCCGCAACGTTCACGGGGCCATGGTTGTTGTCGCCCTCGGCGCAGTGTTGGGGCTCGCGACCTGGTATGCACCTGCCCACCTCCTCGTGTGGCTCGCCTACGGCCTGGCCTGGCTCCTGCTCCTCGCCGGCCCACGACCCGTGCTTGAGCTGGCGCTCAGCCGGCGCCGTGCCACAGCAGGATCAGACGCGGCACAGCTCGCCCGGCTGACCCGCCTGCCCCGCATGGTCTGGATCACCCTGTGGATGGGAGGCACGTTGGGGGCGCTGGCGTTGGGTACCGCCTTGATGCTGCCGGGCATGCTCCCCGGCACCGGCTGACCCGTCCCGTCCGCAAAGTATGGTCATCACAGCCTTGGGCGGACCACCGGCACTGGCCACGGCAGGCAGGGCCCGGCTGCTGAAAACCATCACCAGAGCCAACCCACTCGGGGGGAATGATGCACGCGAGGGTGAACACTGGCGGTGCCCCGGATGGATCGTGGGGGTCACCCCCTTCGCCGATAGACTGCAGCGGTGACCCCCACGCAAACCGAGCCGGAGCCCTTCGACGCCTCAGCCGCTCACCTGGCTCAGGTACGTCGCTATCGTGCCTTGCTGGCACCGGGGACTCCGCTGCGCGAAGGGCTGACCCGAATCCTCAACGGTCGAACCGGGGCGCTGATCGTGCTCGGAAGCACCCCCGAGGTGCAGGACGTCTCGTCGGGTGGATTCGTGATCGATGTCGAGTTCACCCCCACCGCACTGCGCGAGCTGGCAAAAATGGACGGCGGCATCGTGCTGAGCGCCGACCACGAGCGAATTCTCTCCGCAGGAGTCCACTTCGTTCCTGACGGCAGCACCCGGACCGTCGAGACCGGAACCCGACACCGCACTGCCGATCGGGTGGCCCAGATGACGGGTGTCCCGGTGGTGACGGTGTCGAAGTCGATGAACACCATCGCCTTCTTCCTTGGGGGGCACCGCCATGACGTCCAGACCTCCGAACAGATATTGGGGCAGGCAGACCAGGCGCTGGCGGCCCTGGGTCGGTACCGCAAGCGACTGGACGAGGAGACTCGACGTCTGTCCGGACTGGAAATCTCCGATTCGGTGACTCACGACGACCTGGTCAGGGTGCTGCAACCACTGGAGATGGTCCGGCGGCTCGACACCGAACTCCGCGGCTATGTCGCCGCCCTCGGTATCGACGGCCGCCTGATGCAATTGCAACTGCGCGAGAGCACTCGCGGTGTTGACGACCTGGCTCGATTGCTCGAGCTCGACTACCAGCCCGCCGATGAGCCCGAGGTGTTGCGGGTGTCTGCCCTGACGAAGCTTGCTACTGATGAGCTGCTTCAACCCGAATCGGTGCTGACTGCCCTCGGGTTCGACGAACCCGACCAATCAACCGCCATCAGCCCCCGGGGATACCGGTTGTTGGCGCAGGCATCGCGGCGGGTACCCCCCTTTGTGGCGAATCGTCTGATCCAGCACTTCGGATCACTGCAAGGCCTGATGGCGGCCAGGACCACTGATCTGCTGGAGATTGAAGGCGTTGGTCGCAGACGCGCTTACGAGGTCCGCGAGGGCTTGGCCCGCCTCTCTGAGCTGTCCTGGGGTCACTGAAACGCCTGCTGTTACTGAACTCATCGGATTGTGGTGCACACGCGAGGACCGCTGGATGAGCCCGACGTTCCTGTGCGGCGAGTCCTGCGGGACCGTGCGCGCAGTGGCCGTAGCTGAAAGGCTCCAGCAGCGGCACGGGATGACCCTCAATGGTCTGGTGCTGATCTCTTCGGTGATCGACTTCGGGACCCAGAACTGTCTCGGTAACCTGATGGACCTGCGCGACGCCGAAGCCTGCCTGAACTTCCTGCCCAGCCACAGCCCCTGACTGGACCTTTCACGCACGGTCGCCAGAGTGTCAGCCCACGCGGGCACTGATGCTCTGCCCGGGCGAGGGCTGCAACTCGACGACTTCTCCGCCGTGCAGTTGGCGTCCGCGTCTGGTCTCCACCTCACCGTCGACCTTCACCAGCCCGGCAGCGATCAGCTCCCGCGCCTGCGCACCCGAATCGGCGAGATTCGCGAATTTGAGGAACTGGCCGAGCCGAATGGTGCCGCCCGCCTCAATGGTCTCCATCACAGCATCCCATCATGGATCCAGCCGGTCACAGAACGCGATTCTCCAGGTCCTCGCCAGCTCGCAGGTGCTCCGTTTGACGAACCACGAGATCAACCACCCGGTCGCCCATCGACGTGGACCAGCCCCCGACATGCGGGGTGATCAGCACTCCCGGGGTGGTCCAGAGTGGGTGGTCGGGGGGCAGCGGTTCAGGGTCCATCACGTCCAGCGCCGCTCGGATGCGACCCTGCCGACAGGCTTCGGTGAGGGCGTCGGTGTCGACCAGCGGACCGCGGCCGACGTTCACCAGCAGTGCACCGCTCTTCATCCGCGCAATCATCTCTTCCCCGAACAGACCGCGAGTGGATGCGGTGAGCGGAGTCACAAGGATCACCACATCCGCCTGGGTGACCTGGCTGGTCAGCTCTTCGGGGCCGGCGATCGCTCCGTGCTCGTCGGTGCGCGCCCGCGATGCCGAGCGCAACAGTCTCGCGCCGAAGACCCGCAGGCGATCGGCGATGGCGGCACCCACGCCACCAACTCCGACGACAAGCACAGTGCGTCCGATCAATCCGGGCGTGTAGTGCTGGTCCCAGCTTCCTTCAGCTTGATGGGCGATGTAGCCGGTGAGGTTCCGCTCGCTCGCCAGCACCAGAGCGAGGGTCAGTTCCGCCGTGGCGTCTTCATGCACCCCACGGGCGTTGCACAGGACAACGTTCTCCGGCAATACGTCCGCCATTCCGTCGTAGCCGAGCGACTGGCTCTGGATCGCAGCGACGTCCACACCGTGCAGCACTTCAAGCAATTTCGGTGCCGCCATGTAGGGCAGTACGGCCAGGTCGATTCCCTCGGAGGTGGGCGGGGGGCCGTTCAGTGGCCACAGCTGCAGGTCCACGTCGTCATCGAGTCGCTCCCTGACGCGATCGAGCAGTTTCTGGGTTGGGAGCGTGATGCGCATGGCACCACTGTTTCGTGGATCACCACGCACTGCTGACAAGTCGTCGAAAAATCTCTTGCGTCGCTGACCGGGACGACCTACCGTGTCGGGTACACAGGAAAGGAGGTGGTCAACGGATGTATTCCAGTTGGACTTGTGAGGTGGCTGGCCGCTAGGTCGCCGCGAACCGCCAAGCGGACCTGCCCTGTGGCCGGCGCCTGGCAATACCGGACAGTCATCCGACCCCCGGACTGTCGACCTCGTCCAGTCGACACGCACCATGCGAGGTCCGGGGGTCGTTCATGCCCCAAAACAGGCATACGGGCCCCTCAGAGCGGGCATACGGAATAGTCAGAGCGCGAGATCCCCGATGGACAGGTGCTATGGTCACTTCACCACAATGCGGTGGTCACTTTAGGGTGAGCCGTGACCCGGATGGCGCAACGGTGCCCCCCGGCTGCTACCGCACCGAGTCGCCGACGGCTGGCGACCTTGAGACCCGGCCCGTCCGGGTCAGGGAAGGATCACCATGGCTGGTCGTTTGAAAGTTCTCGGCATCCTCTTCATGGTCATCGGTCTGTGTTTCCTCGGCGGCGCTGCCTATGCGTACACGATCTACAAGGGCGGCGGCGAGTCACTGAACCAGTTCAGCGCCGCCCAGAACGTGGAGCTCAGCTACAACGACGAAGGTCAGCTGATCGACCGTGGCTCCACGGAAGGTGCCGACACGATCATGAAGCTGCTGAAGGAAGACTGGGGCTACCCGGTCAAGAGCAGTGAACTCGATCCGGAGGATCCGGTAGTCAACACTGCCAGCGAGTACATGTACCAAATGGCGACGATCGCTCACCACGTGCTGGACGGAACTGAGACCGTGACACTCACCAAGTCGGATCTGACCGGCGAGGATGGCAAGGTCGCCACCGAGTACAGCTGCAACGATGAGATGGTCGCCGTCCCCACGCCGTTCCCCGCCGATGGCGTGACCTGCGACTTCAAGACGGACGGACGCTACTACACCGGCTTCGACCGCACCATCCCGGTACAGGGCCAGGCCCGCGGCCTGGCGTGGAGCGGAACCGTGCTCGCCCTGTTCGGCGAGCTGGGCGTCGGTGCCGTCACAGCCAGCACCCTGCAGCTGGCCGGTGGCGTGGTGCTGCTGATCGGTGGCCTCGGCCTGGTCAACATCCTGCTCGGTGCGGGCCTCTTCTGGAGCGCTGCGGCTGCCAAGAAGGAGCCGACCACAGCCTGACCACAGCCTGACCACAACGGATCTGCGCGGCCTGAGGATTGATCGCGCAGATCCGTTGCCCGGGCTTGGGACGGCTGTCTCGCGTGCAGGTGGGGCGTTGGCCCTACAGTGGAACCCGCCGGACTTCAACCCTGAACGTTCTCGACCACGGAGTCTCCATGCT
>JAGXHS010000140.1 GCA_024636075.1 Propionibacteriaceae bacterium | reverse complement strand
TGGCGCCGGAGCTGGCGGTGAAGATGGTGTCGGAGCCGGCGCCACGGTAGGCCGCCGAGATGTTGGCCCGCGACGACAGGTACGATGGCATGCCCCAGGTGCTGGGGAAGGCGACGACTGGGCCGTAGCCGGCGGGGTCGTCGACCACAGCGGTTGCGGCCCGGGTGCTGAGCTGCGGGCTGGTCGCGGAAGCCGCGAGCACTGCGTCGGTGTCAGCGGTGACCCCGAACTGCACCTGAACATCAGTCAGTTTCGTGGCGGCTCCGACCCTGGATGCCGACGACGGTTCCAGCACCTGACCGGCGTTGGCAGCCGACAACTGGGCCGGTTCGCAGGCGATCGCGGTGCCCGGCAGTGAACCATCGGTGACGTCGCCGAAGGCGCCGGACGCGGTCACCACCGGTGGCCCGGCCAGGGTGACCGGGCCGGCACCCACCGTCGCGGCGGCAAGGGATCCATGCGTTTCCACGCTCACTGCCCCCAAGCCGGGGCAGACGACGGTCAGTGTCTTGGGTAGTGCGGGCGGCGCCGCATGCGCCACCACCGAAAGGGTCACCGCCATGCCGGTGGTCACGGTCAGGGCTGCGAGGCGGCGTGCGAGTGACATGTGATCGGGAGTCCTTCCGAATGGTCTGAGAACTTGACCCAATTATGGCCCGGGAGTTCGTGGATCCGTGGACGTGGACATCTGTCGGGGGGCGTGTCTATAGTGGACCTTGTTCGAACACATGTTCGATTGTGCTGGAGGGCTTGGGGAAGGCCTTCGGTGCCCGTTCGAACAACCGGGACTGCTCCGGTGCGGCTGGCTTCGACCCCCAGCCGCACCGGGGCTCCCATCACCCCTGGGTCGAAACAAGGGTGCGCCGAGTGGCGCACCACGATCTGGCGCGGGAGGTGCGCGATGCGCAACTACAACGAATCCATCGAGGTGCAGATGGGTTGTGTCGGTGATGACGAGGGGCCGGAGAGGTTCCTCTGGCGCAATCGATTGTGGCGCGTGCTGGGAGTGCAATCCCGGTGGATCGAATCTGGTGAGTGGTGGAATGGCCCGGCTGTGCGAGCGGCACGTGGGGACGAAACCGTCGCAGCGAGCTCCGACCTGCTCTGCGAACAGGAGCTGTGGCGGGTGGAGGCGGCCAACGGTCTGGCCGGCAGCAGGGGCATCTACGAATTGGCCCACGTCTGGTCCGACGGATCCTGGCAGCTGCGATCGGTGGTGGACTGATCGATGAGTGACCCGTTCATTCATCTGCGGGTCGCCTCCGGGTACTCCCTGCAGTACGGCGCATCCCATCCGGCTGCCTTGGTCGCGAAGGCCGCCGAACTGGAGATGGATTCGCTTGCGCTGACTGATCGCGATGGCCTCTACGGTGCGGTGCGGTTCGCGAAAGCCTGCCGGAGAACCGGCATCGCGCCGATCATCGGGGTGGATCTCGCGGTTCCGTTCGCTCCCGGGGATCCGCGCCACGCCGCCTCACAGCGTCCTTCACGGCGGAGCACTGCTGCCCGGGGTGGCGAGCTCCGTGATCTACGGTTGCCGCGGGTGGTGGCGATGGCGACGTCCCGCGCCGGGTGGGCAGCCCTCAGTCGGTTGATCACCGCCACCCATCAGCGTGGTGAGCGGGGTGGTCCGGTCAGTGATCGGGAACTGATCGCCGGGTATGCCCAATCCGGTGATCTGCTGGTGATGCTCGGAGCCGATTCCAACTTCGGTCTGGCGGTGTGCCGGGATCGGGTTGACCAGGCCGCCGACGAACTGCACCGCTGGTTGGAGGTGCTGGATCGCTCCCAGCTGATCATCGCTGCCACCAATCACCAGGTGTCCAGCCAGCTCACCGGCTCTGCGCGCCAGGCGGGCGGCATGGTGGCTCTGGCTGACCAGCATCGGCTGACCGCAGTGTTGACCAACCAGGTGCGGATGGCGGAACGTCATCAGGCGGCCACGGTGGATGTGCTGGATGCGGCACGGCGACTGGTGCCACTGGACGTGCGCAACGTGGATCGTCGCAATGCCGAGGGGTACGTGAAATCGGGCAAGGGCATGATCGAGGTGGCTCGGGAAGTCGCATCCCTGGCTGGTCGTGGGGACAAGGGTGCCGAATGGTTGATCGCCGACACCAGGCACACCGGCATTCGATGCCGTCTCGATCCACGCGCCGACATCGGGCTGGGGGAGATCCATCTGCCGGAGTTCGACGTGCTCGGCACCACCGGTGAGCTGGCGATGGGGGCACTGCGGCAACGCTGCGAGGTGGGCATGACTGCCCGCTACACCAGATCGACCGAACAGATCGACAACCGGCTGGCCGATGAGTTGGCGGTGGTCGACCAGCTCGGTTTCGCCTCCTACTTCCTCACCGTGGCCGACGTGGTGCAGGAGATCCGGACCATGAACATCCGCTGCGCCGCTCGTGGTTCGGGGGCAGGCAGCCTGATCAACTACCTGTTGGGAATCTCCGGGGTGGATCCGATCGCCAACGGATTGATCATGGAAAGGTTCCTGTCGCCGCTGCGCCAGGCGCTGCCAGACATCGATCTTGACGTGGAATCTGCTCGTCGGCTCGACATCTACCGGCGGGTGCTGGACGTCTTCGGTACCGATCGGGTGGCCTGTGTGGCGATGATGGAGACCTATCGGGTGCGGCACGCGGTACGCGACGTGGGGGCTGCGCTCAGCCTTCCGCCGCTGGAGATCGACGCCATCGCCAAGTCCTTTCCGCACATCCGGGCCCGCGATGCCCGCTCCGCGCTGCGGGATCTTCCGGAATTGCGTGCTGCTGGCCTGGGTGAACAGCGGCTCAGCGTGTTGTTCAACCTGGTCGAATCACTGGACGGTCTGCCGCGTCATGTGGCGCTGCACCCCTGTGGAGTGCTGCTCAGCGATCTCACCCTGGGTGATCGCACCCCAATGGAATCCAGTTTCGGTGGTTTCCCGATGAGCCAGTTCGACAAGGACGACGTCGAGGACATGGGTCTGTTGAAGCTCGACGTACTGGGCATCCGGATGCAGTCATCGATGGCACACGCCCTGGACGAGATCGAGCGCACCGGGCTGCAACGTCCCGACATCGATGCCCTGGCGCCCTTCGACGACCCGGACACCTACGACATGATCGGTCACGCCGCCACCCTCGGCTGCTTCCAGATCGAATCGCCCGGGCAGCGCGAGCTGGTTGGCAAGTTCGGCCCGGACAACTTCAACGACATCATCATCGACATCTCGCTGTTCCGGCCCGGCCCGGTGGAGTCGGACATGGTGACTCCTTTCCTCAACGCCCGCCAGGGCTGGCAGCAGCCGGCCTACCTGCATCCTGATCTTGAACCGGCGCTCGCCGAGACGAGGGGAGTGGTGGTATTCCACGAGCAGGTCATCAAGATCATTTCCGTCGTCACCGGCTGCAGTTATGCGCAGGCTGACGAGGCGCGTCGGGCGTTGGGGGACACTGCCGGCCAACTGGACGTCCAGGAATGGCTGCTGCCCACTGCCCGGCAGCGGGGGTACTCCGAAAAGGTGTTGGACCAGGTCTGGATGGTTCTGAAGGCCTTCGCGTCATTCGGTTTCTGCAAGGCGCACGCCGCAGCGTTCGCGCTGCCCACCTACCAATCGGCCTGGCTCAAACGGCACTATCCGGCGCACTTCCTGGCCGGGGTGCTGACCCACGATCCGGGGATGTATCCCAAACGATTGATCCTCGAGGAGGCCCGGCGGATGAGCATCAGCATCCTGGGTGTCGATGTCAACCGATCTGATGGCCAGTACCGGGTGGAGCAGTTGGCAGAGCCGCAACCGGGCGTCGTTCCGTTGCTGCCGAGCGGTCTGCCCAGTGCTGCGGAGTGGGGTATCCGGTTGTCGCTGGCGGACATCAAGGGAATCAGCGAGGCGGAAATCTCCCGGATCGTCGATGCGCAGCCCTACACCTCGATCACCGACTTCTTCCATCGCGCGCACGTCGAGGTGCCGGTGCTGGAGCGGCTGATCCTGACCGGTGGCTTCGACGAGTTGTACGGGCAGCAGCGGCGTCGGGACCTGCTGCTGCACTTGGCAGATCTGCACCGTGCCGCCCGCGGACGGATCAACGGATCCCGATCGTTGTTCGACGCTCCTACCCATTCCCGGGCGGATGACGTGCAGGCGAGCGGTCTGCCGAGCATGACAGCCGAGGAGCGGCTGTCGGCGGAGGTGGAGATCCTGGGTATGGGCACCAGCCACCACATCATGGACTTCTACGCCGAGTTCCTGACCGCTCTGGGTGCCACTCGATCCAGTGACCTGCTGAATCAACGCAGCCGTTCGGAACTGCTGGTCGCCGGGGTGAAGGTGGCCACTCAGACCCCGCCCATCCGTTCCGGCCGGCGGGTGGTGTTCCTCACCGTGGATGACGGCTGCGGTCCGGTCGATGCCACCTTCTTCGAAGATGCCCAGGGGCCCTACGCAGCGACGGTGTTCTCGTCCTGGTTGCTGGTGGTGCGTGGGGAACTGCGACGCACCGGTCCCCGCGGGGTGTCCTTGCGGGCCACCGGCGCCTGGGATCTGCAACACCTGCACGACCTGTGGCAGTCAGTCATGCTGATCGATGGCCCGCAGCAGGCGATGGCGGCGGTGGTGACGGAGATCACCGCTGCCCGGAAGGGCTTCGACACCACCCACAGCGTGACGCTGGTGCATTCCAGTGGCTTCCGGCAGTCGCCCTACGCCGATGTGAAACCTGCTGGCACCCCTGCCGGGCAGGCACCGCGGAAACTGTGGCACGCCAGCCCGGGGAGCTCTGGGCGATGAACCACATCCTGCATGTCGACATGGACGCCTTCTACGCCTCGGTCGAGTTGGCGCGCCGGCCCGAGTTGCGTGGTCGGGCGATGTGGGTGGGCGGTGACTCCCGCGGTGTGGTGCTCTCGGCCAGTTACGAGGCGCGCCAGTTCGGCGTCAGCTCCGGGATGAGCTCCACCCGGGCGCGCCGATTGTGCCCGTCAGGTGTGGCCGTGGCACCGGATTTCGACAGTTATGCACTGGTGTCGCGGGGCATCTTCGCGATCTTCCACACCGTCACCTCGGTGGTCGAAGCCCCTTCCATCGACGAGGCGTTCATGGACGTGACCGGTTCCCGGATGCGGCTGGGTGATCCCGTCAGCATCGGTGAGCGGCTGCGCGCCCAGGTGGCTGCAGAACAGGGGGTGCCGTGCTCGGTGGGGATCGGGTCGAGCAAGTTCATCGCCAAGATGGCCTCCGCCCAGGCGAAACCGGATGGACTGTTGAACATCCCGCCGGAGCGGGTGGTGGGATTCCTGCACCCACTGCCGGTGGAGAAGCTGTGGGGAGTGGGAAAGTCCACCACCGAGAAGTTGCATCGCCTCGGTCTGCGGACCGTCTCTGACGTGGCGCACACACCACGGGCCACGCTGCAGCGAGCACTGGGAGCCAATCAGGGCAACTGGTTGGGTGATCTGGCCTGGGGTCGCGATCCCCGCCAGGTGCTGGACACTCCGAAGGAACGCAGCATCGGTTCGCAGGAAACCTTCGGGCGCGACACCGATGACCCGCGGGTGGTGCGTACCGAGTTGTTGCGGCTGAGCGCCAGGAGTGCGTCCCGGATGCGGACGGTGCGGCTGCTGGGGCGCAGCGTCACCATCTCGGTGCGGTTCGCTGATTTCACTACCATCACCAAGGCCACCACTCTGCCCAGCCCCAGCGATGTGACCGACGAGATCTTTGCTGCTGTCTGGAAAGCCTTCACCAGTCTCAACCTGCAGCGGGCACGTATCCGAAGGGTGGGAGTACGTGTCGAAGGGCTGATCGAGGCCGAGCGGGCCTACCAACAGTTCCCTCTGGATGCTCCGGATCGGGGAATGCGTGAGGTGGAAGCAGTCGCGGATGTTGCCGTCAGCCGGTTCGGGTCGGCAGCCGTCCGGCGAGGGACCTTGACCCGATCCCGGTATGACTGAACCCGGTAGGAATGCCCGTTTGGGCGATGTTGGGACCGTCTGTTTTGCTCTGGGCCCAAGCCACATACACTTGAAACCACACTGCGGAGAAAGGGACTTCGATGCCACTGTCGGAGGAGGAGCAAAAGCTTCTGGCGCAGCTTGAGGAATCTCTGGCTGCCGAGGACCCAAAGTTGGCCCACGCCCTGCGCGGCACCACTCCGCATGTCCTGCAACACCGAAAGGTGGTGCTGGCCGTGATCGGTCTGCTCGTCGGGATCGCGTTGCTGGTGATCGGGATGCAGACCTACCCAGCCATCAGTGTGGCAGGTTTCGTCTGCATGCTGGGGGCCGCGATAATCGGTGTCGGCGCTTGGCAACAGGTCGAGGCCACCGGTCCGAAGAAGAAGCCGTCTCCTCGGGTCAGCAGCGACGGCCAGTTCATGGACAAGTTGGAGGAGCGCTGGCGTCGTCGCCAGAAAGGCGACTCCTGATCAGCTCTCTCGGCTGATCCCCAGCCGATGCCAGCGCTCCCGGAGCGCCACCCCCAGATTCACCTGCAGGGATCGCGGAATCAGTTGTGCCTTGGTCCGCTCCCACCATGTGTGCTGGGACAACAAAGCGGCTCTCACCTCGCGCACCGGGTCGGCGATCTGCGGATCGCCGTTCAGCTGCCGCGCGTAACGGGAGCGTTCCACCCAATCGACCACGTCGTCCAGTGATTCGGGAACAGCCCCGGCCACGCTGGCGCGCACGACGGCGGCGATTTCGCGCGGCGAGCCGGACGGCCAGTGCTGGTGCAGGTCTCGCATCGTGTCACGTAGTTCGGCCCAGCCTCCGGCGATCAGCTCGTGCGGATCGTCGTTGTCCGACAAGCGTCGGCGACGCAGTCCGAGACGCAGCAGTGCCGGTGCCAGCAGGATGGCCAGACCGCCGCCGCCGATACCCAGCCACATCAGCAACGTGCGCCAGGGGAAGCCCGAACTCGATGCGCCCTGCGGCGCAGCCGACGACGAATCGCTCGGTTCGGTCTTCAGCGACGGGGTGGGCGTGGCGTTGGCCGAACCGGAGGCGCCGCTGGCTGATGCGCTTGGATCAGGAGCCATTCCCGGGGTGACCTGTGTCCACTCGGGTGGCGAGGCCACCGCGGTGGTCGGCTCGAAGCGCACCCAGCCGTAGCCGTCGAAGTACAACTCGGGCCAGGCGTGCATGTTGGACGCCTTCACGTCCCAGGTGTCACCGTTCTTGGTGCCGGGCAGGAAACCAACTGAGACTCGTGACGGAATGCCCTCGATCCGCGACATCAGTGCCATCGCAGCTGCGAAATGGATGCAGTATCCGGCCTTGTCCTCGGTCAGGAAGTTGACCATCACGTCGAAACCGTCGCCTGGGGGAGCCTGCGTGGAGTAGGCAAAGTTCCGCGGGTCTCCGAGGTAGGACTGGATGGCGGCTGCCTTCAGCACCGGTGTGGAAGCATCTTTGGTGATCTGGGCCGTCAGTCGCAGGATCGCGTCCGGGACGTCGGCGGGCACTTCTGAGGTGACGTCGTCGTTCGGAGGTGTTCCCGGTTCGGCGCTGGTGAAGGCGGCCGGCTCGGGAGTGGTGATCTCACTGGTGACGGAGTAGTTCAGGTTGCGCACCGCATCGGAACGGTTGTCGCGTCGTGAGCTGAGGATCATCAGCGATTCTGGATCCCAGGCCCATTCGCCCTCGGCGTCGAAACTGCGGGGTGCATAGGGGGCGGGCAGGTATTCGGTCCCGAAGTCGCCCATCGCGACGCTCACCTCCACCGTTGAGCTGTCGCGTCCTGAACCTGGTGCCGCCGACATCTGGGTTCCGGTCTCGAGATCGACGGGGGCGAGCTTCCAGCCCTGCGAATCGACCACCGTCAGCGAGGCCAGTCGCAGATAGACCCCCGTCTGGGAGTCGGTCTGGTACGTCAACACGGTCCGATCCACCGGCTGATTGAGATTCTTCGACAGGTCGATGGTCGGATTCTCCATTTGCAGCGGCCCGCTGCCACGGGGCCGCGACGAGGGCAGCTCGAGTGTGGTGATGCCGGGCAACAGCATCCCGATCAGAATGGCGCCGATGAGTGAGGGTACGCCGATCATCAGACCCAACCGCACCGTGCCGGACGGCGAGTAGCTGCGGATCGCGGAATCAGATGCCAGGTTCCTGGTCCAACTGGACGACTCGTTGATCCCGTCGACCATCAGCACGACGATCACTGCGAGGCCGATCATCGCGAACGGGAACCATCCCAGATCGTCCTTCAGTGCCAGGGCTGGGATCATGTACAGCGTCATGAAGGGAGCCAGCACCCAGACAGGTGTTTCCAAGGTGCTGACCAGCATGTCGGCGATGATCGTGATCGCGCCGATCAGCAGAACCATCAGCCAGCGGACAGCTTCGCTGTACGACATCGGAGCGACGTCGGTGCGGATCTGCAGCACGGCGTCCATGTACAACCTGCCGAGCTCGGTCGGCATTGACCCACCGTCATCGGGGAGAGCCATCCAGCCCATCACGCCGGCGTAGATCCCCCAGACGAGCAGCTGACTGATGTGCACCAAGCCAGCCGAACCACCCCAGCGCCGTCCCACGATGCTCACCAACTGGATCGCGGCGATGACGCCCGCGGCGTAGTACAGGTAACTGCGGTCCTCGGTGAGGGGCATCAACGTCATGCCGGCCAGGAACATACCGACCATGACGGCGATGCCGGAGCGATCGGAAGCGCGCAGCATCAGGCAGCACCCCCCACCACATCCAGAGTGGCCCATGCTTCCTCGACCAGCGTCCCACCGCGCACTTCCAGAACGGTCCATCGAGCATTGCGCAACCGATTCACGGCTTCGGCGTGTTCCTCGCTGATGTGTTTGGTGCGCTGTGAGCGGCTGGCGAAGGTGGGGATGTCGAGCACGATGGCGATGCCGTTCGACGTGTCGCTACGAGCACTCAGCAGGTCGGCCGCGTCTGCGAGGGTGAGTTGTCCGAGCACGGCAATCAGCAGTTCTCCCTGCCTTCCCGGGTTGGCCGCCGCCACGGCTTGCGCGAGGTTGACCTGTGGTCGGGGCTGTTCGTCAGTGAGGGTCAGGGTGATGGCTTCGCGACCAGCCGAAGGATCCTCGCGGCCCGCCTCGTGCAGCAGGCCGGCGGAGTCCACCAGGCGGACCCGGAAGCCGGAGCGGATGAAGTGATGACACACCGATGCCGCCGCCGACACGGCCCACTCGAACGAACTGCTGCGGCCCTGCCCGGCGTGGCGTTCGGCGCGGGAGTCCAGCAGGACGCTCGCGGTGGGATCCCATGCCTGTTCTTCGCGGCGCACCATCAGCTCGCCGCGTTTCGCGCTGGACCGCCAGTGCACCCGACGCATGTCGTCGCCGATGCGGTACTCGCGGATCAGGACGTCGTCCTGGCCGACCAGACCGATGCGTTGCGGTGTGGACTCCCCGGAGCGCCCTGAGCCTGCGGCGCTCCCGAGGTTGGCCAGTGCAGCGATGTGGGGGGTGACGAGCACCTCCTCGGCGTTCCTGAACTGCCTGTCCACCTGCGCCAGTCCGAACGGGTCGACGGCCCGCACCAGCATTGGTCCGACGCGGTGGCGGCCCCGGGCGAGGCCCATCAATGGATAGGTGATGACACGCTCCCATTCGCCCACGGACTGGTGCACAGTGAATCGTGGGCGGCGCCCGAGTTCTCGGGGCACCGAGTCCTCGAATCGCAACATGCCGATCGGCATCTGTCCCTTTTTTCGTACCGTCAGGGTGCCGGTCATCTGTTGGCCGACCTCGGCCCTCGGTGGCCTGACACGGCGGTCGCAGCTCAGGCTCAGCCGGGAACGTTGGACGATCACTACTGCCGCCAGTGGCAGCAGGAACAACAACAAGGAGATCCAGGCGAGGTCGCGCTGACCGAACCACACCGCGAATCCGGTGCCCAGCAGGCCGAGTATGACGAAAGCCCGGCCGCGAGCGGTCAGCAGCCTCCAAGGGTTGTGGGACAAGGCGTCATCTCCGGTCGGGGAGTGGCACCTGGGCCACCACCTCGGCGATCACGTCGGCCACATTTCGTCCGGACAGCTGGGTCTGGGTGGACAGCAGTACCCGATGTGAGAGCACGGGCACGGCGAGGGCATGCACGTCGTCGGGAATCGCGTAGTCACGCCCTGCCATTGCCGCCCGGGAACGGACGGCGCGCAACAGGTGAAGGCTGGCGCGTGGGCTGGCGCCGAGCCTCAAGCTGTCAGTCGCGCGGCTGGCCTCGACGATCGAGACGATGTACTCCTTCACGGCCGGTGCGGCATAGACGTCTTTCACGATGCCCGTCAGCCGCACCAGAGTCTGAGAGTCAGTGACAGGCTGCAGCACCGACAGCGGATCGGCGCCGCCGTGGTGGTCGAGCATGTCCAACTCGGCGGTCCGGGTCGGATAGCCCATCTCGATCTTGGCCATGAACCGATCCCGTTGGGCCTCCGGTAGCGGGTAGGTGCCTTCCATCTCGATCGGGTTCTGGGTCGCGATGACCATGAAGGGCTTGGCCAGGCTGTGGGTGACGCCGTCGGAGGACACCTGCCCCTCGGCCATCGCCTCCAGCAGGGCCGACTGGGTCTTCGGTGAGGCACGGTTGATCTCGTCGCCGACCACGATGTTCGCGAAGATGCCGCCCGGCTTGAACTCGAAGTCCCGCGTCTGCTGGTTGAAGACACTCACGCCGGTGATGTCGCTGGGCAGGAGATCCGGGGTGAACTGCAGTCGGTTGACGCTGCAGTCGACCGACTTGCCGAGAGCCTTGGCCAACATCGTCTTGCCGACCCCGGGGACGTCCTCCACCAACAGGTGACCTTCAGCAAGCAGCACTGTCAACGCCGCGTTGATCTGGTCGGTCTTGCCCTCGATCACAGTCTCCATGGCGCCGCGGACGCGACCCATCACCTCCACCACCTCCGACAGGTCCGGCGCGTCCGAGACGGACTGTCCCTGGTTCTCGACATCGGTCACGTGGAAACTCCTCATGCCATGGGTAAGGCCGGAGGCCTCGGATCATCGACGAGCCCAGCCTAGCGGTCGCCAGCACCGAAGCGACACGAAAAGGCGCCCGGCACCCTTGCCTTCGGTGGGTGAAAGTGGGGTACAGTGGAGCCAAGTGGAGTGAATCGGCGCAATTGTGGAGCGGAAGGGGTGAACTCGGATGTTTCTGGGAACGCACACCCCCAAGCTCGACGAGAAAGGCCGATTCTTCCTGCCGGCGAAGTTTCGCGACGAATTGTCCACCGGACTGGTCATCACCAGGCAGCAGGAACGCTGCCTGGCGATCTATCCGACGGACACCTTCGTCGGGATGACCAAGCAGGTGATGGACGCCCCGTCGACTCTGAAGAACGTTCGCGACTTCCAGCGCATGCTTGCCGCGGGCGCTTCTGACGAGACGCCGGACAAACAGGGCCGTGTCACCATCCCGCCGCTGCTGCGCAGCTACGCGGGCTTGGAGAAGGACATCGTCGTGGTGGGAGCCATCAACCGGCTGGAGATCTGGGACGTCGCCGCATGGCAGGAGTACTCCGCACAGCAGGAATCGGCCTTCGCCGAAATGAATGAAGAGGTCTTCCCGGGTGGTTGACGTTCGTTTCGTGAGGCTTCAGTCCGGGCCCAACACCCTGACACCCCTTCCCCGGTGCCAGGAGACTCCGGTCCGGATTGAAACCCCACCGAACGAGCCACATTGCCCGTGGTGATCCACAGGTCCAGCCGGCGGAGAGGGTCGAGAGATGCACATTCCTGTGTTGCACGAACGCATCGTCGAGTTGCTCTCACCGGCGCTGCGTGAGCCGGGCTCGGTGTACGTCGATTGCACTCTCGGGCTCGGTGGGCACGCCCACTGGATGCTCCTCGCCAATCCCGACGCCCGACTGATCGGGATCGATCGCGACGCCGATGCCTTGGCAGTGGCCGCCGAGCGATTGGCCGAGTTCGGTGACCGGATCGAGCTGGTGCATGCGGTGTACGACGAGGTGGCGGACGTGTTGGCTGACCTCGGTGTAGCGGAAGCCCAGGCGATCCTGATGGATCTCGGTCTTTCGTCGCTGCAGATCGATCGACGTGATCGTGGATTCGCCTACTCGGTGGACTCCCCGTTGGACATGCGGATGGACACCAGCCAGGAACTCACTGCTGCGGAGGTGGTGAACAGCTACCCGGAGCATGAGCTGCGGCGCATCCTTCGCCGCTACGGCGAGGAACGCTTCGCTGATCGGGTGGCGCAACGGATCGTCCGGGCTCGCGCGGACGAACCGTTCGAGAACTCGGCGCGGCTGGTCGAAGTGATCAGCGCGGCCATTCCGATGGCCACCAGAAAGTCGGGTGGCCATCCGGCGAAAAGAAGTTTCCAAGCCCTGCGGATCGAGGTCAACGCGGAGCTGGAGTCCCTCGAGGCTGCTCTGCCTGCTGCGGTGGACGTCCTGGCGGTGGATGGTCGACTCGCCGTGCTGGCCTACCACTCGCTGGAGGACAGGCTCGTGAAACACGAACTGCGGGCGCGTTCGACCGACAAAGCTCCGCGACACCTGCCTGTGGTTCCCGAAGGGATGCGTGCCGAAATGATGTTGTTGACCAGAGGGGCTGAACGCCCCGACGATGCGGAGATCGAGGACAATCCTCGCGCGGCGTCCGCGCGACTACGCGCCGCACAACGGGTGAGGAGAGCAGCGTGAGTGCACTGCTGAGCTCCCAGGAGACCTATTCCCGTGCGCAGCGGGCCACCGCTGCGCAGCTGCGCGCAGTGCCCAACTCCGTCGCCCGGATGTCACGAATTCCATTTCTGTTGGTCCTCGGTCTGGTGTTGGCGGTGGGCATGGCCGGTGTGCTGGTGCTCAACGTCACGATCCAGGGGCAGGCCTCCGATCTACGGGGGCTGCAGAAGCGGGCCACCATCCTTGGTTACCAGGAGTCATCGCTGCAGGCGAGTCTCGACCAGCTCCGCTCACCGACCCACCTGGAACAAGAGGCGCAGAAACTTGGTATGCGGCCCAACCCGCACCCGGTGTTCATCCAGCTTCCGCAGAACCAGATGCTCGGCGATCCGGCAAAAGTGACCGGCAAGGAGATGCCGGCACAGACCTTCAAGACACCATCTCAGGTCGCCGACGAAATCACCGCTGCTCGTGCCAAGGTGCAGGCAGACCAGAAGGCCAAGGCTGAGGCCGCTCGCAAGGCGGCCGCGGCGAAGAAGGCAGCAGCGGCCAAGAAAGCCGCTGACGCCGAGAAAGCAGCAGCGGCCAAGAAAGCCGCTGACGCCGAGAAAGCTGCAGCAGCGAAGAAGCTGACCACAGGAGGCAACTGATGGCGCAGAGCCGATCCGGGCGATCGAGCCGATCGTACAAGACGGTTCACCGGGTTCGGCTCGCCAACCCGGAACGGCGACTGCATGTGCTGTTGGTGGTGATCATGATGGCCATCACGCTGTTCATGGGACGGGCCTTCCAGTTGCAGGCTCTTGACGCCCGGGCCTATGCCGCCCAGGCGGCCAGGCAGATGACCATGACGCACACCTTGGTGCCGAACAGGGGTCAGATCACCGACCGCAACGGAGAGGTGTTGGCCACTTCGCGGGACGCCGTTCGGGTGATCGCGAACCCGATGATCATCGCCACCAACGGCATCGATTCCCGTACCCGGATGACCACAGCACAGAAGGCAGCCGGCAAGGCTGCCCCGGCTGCGATCGCCAAGGTTCTGGCCAAACACCTCGGCGGTGAGCCCGAGGACTATCTGGCGCAATTGACGCGGGTGAACCCGAGGACGAAGAACAAGAGCCAGTACGAGATCATCGAACGCCGGGTGGACGCCTGGACCTACCAGCAGATCGCCGAGGAACTCGCCATGGGCGGTGAGCTGGAGGGCAAGAAAGTACGTGCCTGGTACGGCATCTACAAGGAGGACGATCCCGTCCGGGTCTACCCTGCTGGTGGTGTGGCCGCGAACGTGATCGGGTTCGTCAACGCCGAGAACAAGGCGGCCGCAGGCCTTGAGCGCTCCCTGGACGCAGCGCTGACCGGTGTGGAGGGCATCGACACCTATCAGGCGGCTGCCTACGGTCGAATTCCGCTCGGCAATACGGTGCTGACGCCGGCGGTGGATGGAACAGATTTCCGGCTCACCATCGATGCCCAGATGCAAATGATGGCCGAACAGGCACTTGCCAAGGGGATCATCGATGCTGCTGCAGCCAGTGGCACCGCCGTGGTGATGAACGTCAAGACGGGTGAGGTGTTGGCGCTCGCGACCGCGCCGAGCTTCGATCCCAACAACACCGCCGCCTCAGATCCGGAGAATCTCTACAATCGCGTGGTCACGGATCCCTATGAGCCCGGCTCGGTGCAGAAGGTGATCACGATGGCAGCGCTGGCTGACAGCGAGGGGATCACCGCCGACACCAGGGTGAAGATACCGGAATCGATCGTCAGCGGTGACGGCCGGATCACCGACGCCTTCAGTCACAAGACGCTGAACCTGACGGTTCGCGGCGTCGTGGCGAACTCGTCGAACATCGGTACCGTGCTGCTGGCCCGACAGATGGACAAGGCCAAATTCTCGGAGTACCTGCGCAATTTCGGTTTCGGTCAACGAACCGGCAGTGGTCTGCCCGGCGAGGTGACCGGCACGTTGCCGGCACCCGACATGCCCGACTACACCCGTGACCAGGTTGCATTCGGCCAGGGCATCTCGGTGACCGCGCTGCAGGAAGCGGCCGCTGTGGCGACGATCGCCAACGGCGGGGTGTACAACTCCCCACGGATCATCGCCTCGGCGAGCGACGGTGAGGGCAATCCCGTCGAGGTGGACAAGCCGGTCACCCGCAGGGTGATCTCCAAGAAAGCGTCGGCGCAGGTGATGGACATGATGGAGGCGGTGATCACCAAGATCGGCGGCGGCAGCCGCGCCATCGAGGGGTACCGCACCGCTGGCAAATCCGGAACGGCCGAGCGAGCGAGCAACGGTGGCTACGAGGGCTACGTGTCGTCGTTCATCGGGGTGGCACCCGCCGAGGACCCGCAGATCCTGGTCTACGTGGTGCTGGACCAACCCGGCAAGGGGACCGCCGGCAGCAAGATCGCTCAACCGCCGTACCAAGACATCATGAAATTGGCGTTGGTTCGCTACGGAGTCAAGCCATCCGCCAGCGAAGCGCCCGACAAACCGATTAACTACGAACCGTGAGTGATGCCCCGTTGCGACCCAGCCATTCGAAAGCGATGGCGCTGGGTGAGGTCTTCGAGGTGCCCGTCGTGCCAGCCGAAGCCGTCGAGGTGGCAGTGACCGGCATCACTCTGGATTCGCGCAGCGTGCTTCCGGGGGATCTGTATGTCGCCCTGCCAGGCGCGCGTGCCCACGGCGCCGCGTTCGCAGCGGCCGCTGCGCGGTCCGGTGCGGTGGCGGTGCTCACCGACGAAGCCGGCCGCGAACAGGCCCTGCAG
>JAGXHS010000139.1 GCA_024636075.1 Propionibacteriaceae bacterium | reverse complement strand
GTGTCAAACGGCTGTATTCCAGCGCTGTGGGATGGTTGTAACTAGGTGGTACTGGCGGGCTGAATTCTGCGCTGATGGTCGCGTTTGTTCATTTGGATGGCTGCCCGTGGTCTGCTGCATACGCGTCGAACACTTCGGATGTGGCGCCCCCGGTGTGGAGAAATCTCGCATCGAGGACGCCAGCAAGATCAGTCAACGCGTAGGCAAGGACGTTCGCTGCGAAACGGATGTCGGCACGCAGGGATGTGGCCCCGATTCGCGCGAGTTCAACTGCAAACCCCACAGTGGCTGCGAGTGAGGAGTCTGGTTCGTCGCGGAAGTAGTACGTCTCGGAATATTGCGTGAGGTCGACCCGTACCGCAATGATGCTGTCAGTCATGCTTCGCAGTAGATCAGCGGTCGAACCCTCTTCAACGTTCTGCTGGATGCTGGAGGCTCCTGAGCGGCGAAGGAGTGCGAGGTGAATCGCCAAAGCTCTCCGGCGCGTCAGTGCCGGGTAAACCTGCAGGATCCACGAAACGGCGACCGTCAGTAGCGCAAAACCGAAGATCGCTTCCAAGGGGACGACTATGCGCAACCAAGCCAGGTCCGGGACGACATCACCGAAGCCAAGTGTGGAGATCGTGACCAAGGAGATGTAGAGCGCATCGAGCGCGTCACCCGCATCGCCCACCAGTGGGCCAGCGGAGAAGACGAAACCGGTCGGGATGAACGGCCAGTAGACCAGTGCCCACCCGCATACGGCCAGCGTCCCCCACATCATCATCACCGTGAGTAATCCGAAGGGTCCGACTAGCTTGGCCAGTCGGCCTTGTCCTGCTGCCCGGTGTGACAGGCGCCACATTGATCTCATCACGAGCCGACTCAGACTGCCTTGCCCCAAGGGGTGCCCCAGTGTGTGGAACATGTCCCGCAGCACGACGAGAATGATTGCCACGCCCAATCCGATGGCAAGGACATCCATGGCCGTCTCCCAACTGCGATGACTTTCAGCGTAGTTCATGAAGCGCACATGTTGAGACGAGCGTCTGCCCCCCACCGGCGCTGGCGAAACGACACGTGGAGTAGCGGTGGCCCGGATTCCCCGGGCCGGGCGGACAGGAGATTCCGTCGCTCCACGGAAGAAACATAGCAGCGAAACGAGAATCTCGTGGAATTCCTGCTGAGTTCCAATTGTGGCCTCCCGCATTCGTCATCCTACCGTCTCTCAACCGCAACAGCATGGATCTGCGCCTCGAACCCAAAAGACTCATGACGTATCACCAATATTGGGAAAGGCTGCCTCAAACGATGAAGAAATGATCAAGAATGATGGCGCGTGTATCGCGTCACGTTCCAGACGCATGCGTTTCCATAGCGCGTTCCGAAGTGGCACGATTGTCCTATGACATCGCTTGTGCTGACGTTCCCGGACATTGATCCGGTCGCCGTGAACATCTTCGGATTGAAGATCCACTGGTATGCAGTCATGTATCTGGTGGGATTCGCACTCGGTTACGTGCTGATGCGTCGACGCCTCCGCCAAGAGCCCTATGCGTCCATCACGACACCGAAGTCCTGGGCGCCCCTCGACGTGGAGGATCTGCTGCTCTACGCCGTGGGTGGCGTCATCGGCGGTGGCCGGCTGGGGTATGTGCTGTTCTACAAGCCGGGCTTCTACCTGGAAAACCCGGTTGACATCTTCAAGCTCTGGGACGGAGGGATGAGTATCCATGGCGGAGCGCTCGGGGTGGTCATCGGCCTGGCCATCTTCGCGTGGCGGCGTGGGCGGCCCTTCCTGCAGGTGGCCGACTTCCTTGCCCCCGCCGTCCCGATCGGACTGGCCGGTGGCCGCATTGGCAACTTCATCAACGGCGAGCTGTGGGGGCGGGCCGCGTCCCCCGACCTGCCGTGGGCAATGATCTTCCCCACCGGCGGTGACGTTCCCCGTCACCCGTCGCAGCTCTACCAGGCGCTACTCGAGGGCCTCCTGTTGTTCGTCGTGCTCTGGCTCTACGCGCGCCGCCCCCGCTACCGCGGGCAGGTGGCAGCCGCCTTCCTCATCGGATACGGGGTGCTTCGCTTCATCGTCGAATTCTGGCGGGAACCGGATGCCTACCTGGGCATCCTGTCGCTGGGCCTCAGCATGGGCCAATGGCTGTCGGCGCCCATGGCGCTCATCGGGATCATCCTGTGGGTGTGGTCGATGGGTCGCGCCATCAGCGACGTCGAGACGCCGCTCAGGGAGGACGTGAATGATGACGCGCTCGTCGCCGACGCGCCCGTGGGAAGTTCCGGCAAAGGTGAAGTCTGAGGCGTCACTTGCCCGGAAGGCTTCCTGAAGTGATCGGGGTGAGTGGTTCCATGCGACACCTGGAGCCATCAGTTGTCGAGACTTCGCGTTTCGAACGTGGCGGACTGCTCAGCGCATCACTGGCCCGCGCCCATTCGGTAGCCGTGGCCGCGGACGGTGGCGATGAAGCGAGGATTGGTGGGACTGTCGCCCAGCTTGCGGCGTAGGTTCGCGATGTGCACGTCCACCATGTGCTCATCTCCGCCCCAGTGCGGTCCCCAGATGGCGTCGATGAGTTGACGGCGGGAGAATGCCACCCTCGGTTGTGCGGACAGCACGTCAAGGACATCGAACTCTGTCGGCGTCACGACCACGGGGGTACCCTCCAGGACCACCTGACGTGCGGTGGGGTCGACGACCAGCGTGCCGAACACCCGGTTGGGCGTCTCCACCACTCGATCGGGGCCCTCCTCCAGTCGTGGGCGGCGCAACCTTGCCTGAACGCGGGCCACCAACTCCCTCGTGCTGAACGGTTTCGTGATGTAGTCGTCGGCGCCCACCGACAGTCCCACGAGTGTGTCCAGTTCGTCGGCCCGGGCCGTCAGCATGACGATGTAGCAGTCGCTGAAGGTGCGCACCCGCCGGCACACCTCCATCCCGTCGAGGCTCGGCAGTCCGAGATCGAGCACGATGAGGTCGGGCGCCCATTCGCGCACCGACTCGACGGCCTGTAGGCCGTCAACCTCCCAGCGGGTCTCGAAACCGGATCGATCGAGGTAATTGCGCACGGTGCCTGCGAGTATCGGCTCATCCTCCACGATGAGTACTCGTCCGTGTGTCGCTGGTTCAATGGTCATGCACACATTGTTACCGATGGAGCAGCTGCTCACTGCCCACCACTGACATGCCTACCCGGCACGGACCAGAGCCATGAATCGCGTCAGTGTTTGTGACCGCCCGGCATGGCGAACATCATCAGTGCCATCGCACCGACGCAGATTGCGGCGTAAATGAGTGATCCGGAGCCTGCGGCCCCTGTCGCGATCAAGACCGCGACGATGACCACCATCGGGATGCAGCACGCGATCATCATCCAACGATGACTGCCGTGCCCAGCGGCGTGAGGACCCTCCTCCCTGGGTTGAAGGCCGCGACGCCCTTCGGCGTCTGGTTTCTCAGCATCGGGATCTGCGGGCGTATGCGACCATGTGCCGGTTGACCTGTCGCGGCCAGTGTCCGGGAACTGGCCGTTCATGGGGTGGGCGTCCGCAATGAAGCAGGCATGTGTCCCAGCTTCTTGTACAGCGGGCAGTGTCCGGTTGCGCCGGTGATGATCAAATCCAGGCCAGCCAGCACCAGCAACAGCTCCAAGACCACGGCGACGGCGGAGCCTGCGCCGGCGAGCAACACTGCACCGCCGAAGACTCCGATCACACCCAGCAGGATGCGTGCGCCCCGTTCCGCAGGACCAATATTGACGCTCCATCTGCTCACAATTCCTCCTGGATCTCCACGGACTCGGCTCCGTGTGCAACTCTCTCCGGGGCATCCGCTTCCGTGCCTCTGATGCTTGTTCGGGTTATTCGGGTTGCTCGCTTCACTGTGCCCGGCGTCCATTCAGGGCCGGGTGTTCCTCTTGTGAAGGTTCGTTGAAGTTCCGTGCGGTGAATCCACGGGTTCAGCGTCCGCCTGGTGGTCATGTCCTCAGCTGTTCGTGCTCACCCGTCGTGATGTCCGGCGTGAGTCGGCGTTGGGGGTTGCGGCCCTTCGTCCGGAGCCCCGCCTCCGGTGATTGCTGGTCCGACGACAAAGGCCGACAACGAGAACAAGGCAGTGAACACGGCGATGGCGATGGCTGGCGCTCGCCAAGTGGAGAACCTCCGGTGCAGGCTCCTCAGCAGCGGAATTGAGAAGATGAGCCCGATGAGGAAGAAGAGCGCGTTCCCGCCGGCGCCGACGACGAATGCGGCCCCGGCGATCAGACCGATGTGATGGAGCACATGTGGTGCGAGCCCGAGGAGCGCTCCGAGGACGGCACCGACGGTGCTGCGAGCCCTGACAAGCCCAGTTCGCAGGCCGTGGGACGACCTGTGGTGGGGTGGTGGACCTCCCGCGCGCTGTCCGATGGAGCTGGTGCGCCAACGGTGTTGGTCGACTCGTTCATCTGGTTCTCCGTCCTGACGGCTTGCACGCTTCGCTGGGTAGGTGGAGCCCGCCATGATGTCAGCCCCCGGGGGGTGGGTGCCCGGGGCCATTTGGCTTCCACCTGATCATCAGCCTCCTCGACCTCGATACGGCAGAGATTGCTGGGACCACCCCGCAGGCACGATGAAGGTCCGATGGATGTTCTTTGAAGAAGGCCGCGGCAGCTCCCGTCGCTGTTCGCTCCAGACGCGAAAGGTCCGCAACGAAAGACGACATCGATGGATCGGCCCAATGATCCCTCACCTTGAGGTCGTGGCCGGGGGCTGCTCATTTCCGGCTCGTTCACCGGCGCCGTAGCGCTCCTTGGCCTCCTGACGAACCTCATCAACCGCAAACCCGCCATCGTGCCGGCCGCCATCGTCCTCGGCGGGATCGTGGTCGCCGCGTTCGTCTGGGTCAGGGCGTCGCAGGTGTTGCCGCGATCATCTCCGCGACCCAGCTCGCACATCCCTGCCAACGGGCAGGCGCAGCCAGCCGAGGAACACGCGGACGCCGAGACGCCTTGCTACTAATACACGGTAGGGGTATAGGGTATGGGGTGCCATTGTGATGAGAGGAGACAAGACATGAGTACGACCGAGTATGCGGTGACCGGAATGAGTTGCGGGCACTGTGAGAGCGCGATCCGCGCTGAGGTGTCCCAGATTCCCGGTGTCACCGACATCGATGTCAGCGCGGCCACCGGCCGACTGGCGGTGACCGCCGCGCGGCCGATCGATGAAACTGCGGTGATTGATGCGGTCGATGAGGCCGGATATCAGGCGACGCGGAGCTGATATGCGGACACTGGTCCGGCTTGGCCTGTATGGGCTGGTCCTCGTGGTCGTGTTCGCCGTGGCATTCGTCACGGCGGGCGCGGTCGTCCCCGAGGAGAGCGTGCGGAGCTGGGTAGAAGGGACAGCGGACGAACACGCGGCACAACCAGCGATCGACACCGGCGGACAGGAAGAACAGCCCGGGGCGTCATCGCTGGGTCTGAGTCTGGCGCAGGACGGCTACCGGCTCACCGGGCTGAGCGTTCCTGAGGGGCTGGGCACCGTCGGTGAGTTGTCGTTGACGGTCGTCGGGCTCAGCGGGGAGCCGGTGACGGACTTCGATGTTGAGCAGGAGAAGGAGTTGCACCTGATTGTGGTGCGCGCCGATGGGCAGCACTTCCGCCACGTTCACCCCAAGATGAGCGCTGATGGCACCTGGTCACTGCCGTGGGAGTGGCAGGCGGCCGGGTCATACCGAGTGTTCGCAGACTTCGTCCCTGGTGACACGGGCACCGACACGACACTCTCGACGTCGGTGCAGGTCGCCGGGGAATACGCCCCCGTGATGCCCGCCGAGCAGCTCACCACGGCCACCGTGGACGGGTTTGAGGTCAGCCTTGATGGTGATCTCACCGTCGGAGAGTCCTCTGAGCTGAACGTGAACGTGAGCCGTGACGGACAGCAGGTCACCTCGCTGGAGCCCTACCTCGGCGCCTACGGGCACATGGTCGCCTTGCGCGAAGGTGATCTGGCCTACCTGCACGTTCACCCGCACGGTGAGCAGCCGCGAGCCGGTGAGACCTCCGGACCGGACATCGTGTTCGAGGCCAGCGCCCCGACCCCGGGCCGGTACCTGCTCTTCCTGGACTTCAAGGTCGACGGGCAGGTCCGCACCGCGGCGCTGGTAGTTGATGCGGTTGATGGGCCGGGCGCACAGCACGGCAGTGGCGCGAACTCCAATGACAACGGCGAGGACCGAACAAACACGAGGAAGAAGGAGGGCCATGACCACGGCGAGTGAGCCCACGATACGAGCGGTCAACGTGGAGCTGCAGATCGGTGGCATGACGTGCGCTTCCTGCGCCAATCGGATCGAGAAGAAGCTCAACAAGCTCGACGGAGTGGCTGCAAGTGTCAACTACGCCACTGAGAGGGCGAGCGTCACCAGCACCGAGGGCCTGGATCCACAGGCGCTGATCGCGGAGATCGAGAAGACCGGCTACACCGCCGCCCTTCCCGCTCCACCGAAGGGCTCCGAGCCGGATTCCGAAGAGGCCGAGACAGCCGAAGATGCCGAGCTGCGTGTGCTGCGTCAGCGCCTGGTCGGTGCGGCGGTCCTCGCGACCCCCGTGATCGCCATGGCGATGATCCCGGCATTGCAGTTCGACTACTGGGGCTTCGCGTCCCTGGCCTTGGCTGCACCGGTCGTTGTGTGGGCCGGCTGGCCGTTCCACCGTGCGGCGTGGATCAACCTGAAGCACGGCGCGGCCACGATGGACACCCTCATCTCTGTCGGCACCACGGCGGCCATGCTGTGGTCCATCGTGGCGTTGTTCTTCGGAACCGCCGGTCAGCCCGGGGTCGTGCATCCGTTCGAATTGACGATCTCCCGCAGCGATGGACTCGGACACATCTACCTCGAGGTCGCAGCAGGGGTGATCACATTCATTCTCATGGGCCGCTACTTCGAGAAGCGTTCCAAGCGCCGCGCCGGGGCAGCGCTTCGTGCATTGCTCCAACTGGGGGTCAAAGACGTTGCGATCCTGCGCGATGGCAAGGAGCAACGGGTGCCGATCGAGGAACTGTCCGTGGGGGATGAGTTCGTCGTTCGGCCGGGTGAAAAGATCGCCACCGATGGAGTGATCGTGTCCGGTCGCAGCGCGATCGATGCCTCATTGCTCACCGGTGAATCAGTTCCAGTCGAGGTCACCGTCGGTGATGGTGTCACCGGCGCGACCGTCAACGCCGGAGGCCGCCTGGTTGTGCGCGCCACCCGTGTGGGGTCGGACACCCAGCTGGCGCAGATGGCCACGCTGGTCGAGGAGGCTCAGTCAGGCAAAGCCGAGATCCAGCGCTTGGCTGACCGGGTGTCCGGGGTTTTTGTGCCGGTCGCGATCGCGATCTCGGTGGCCACGCTCGGGGCGTGGATCGGGGCCGGGTTCCCCCTGGCAGCTGGGTTCACGGCTGCGGTGGCGGTGCTGATCATCGCCTGTCCCTGCGCACTTGGCCTGGCGACCCCGACAGCGCTCCTGGTGGGTACCGGACGGGGCGCGCAGATGGGTGTGCTCATCAAAGGTCCTGAGGTGCTGGAATCCACCAAGCGCATCGACACGATCGTGTTGGACAAGACCGGCACGGTGACTGCCGGGAAAATGACGCTGACCGATGTGATCGTCGGAGCCGGCGTCGACCGGGCCGAGCTGCTGCGGCTGGCCGGTGCGCTCGAGGACGCCTCCGAACACCCGATCGCTCAGGCCATCGCCACAGGAGCCACCGCCGAGGTCGGTGACCTGCCCACCGTCGAGTCCTTCGAGAATGTCGAGGGCCGCGGTGTGCAGGGAGTCGTGGGCGGGCACGCCGTGCTCGCGGGCCGCGAGTCGCTGCTGGCCGACTGGGCGCAGCACCTCGACGAGGACCTCCGCCGGGCCAAACAAGCTGCCGAGAAGCAGGGAAAGACCGCGATCGCGGTCGGCTGGGACGGTGCCGCGCGCGGCGTGCTGGTGGTGGCCGATCAGGTCAAACCCACCAGCGCCGAGGCGATCAGCCAGTTCAAGCAGCTGGGGCTGACGCCGGTGCTGCTGACCGGGGACAACCAGACGGTGGCCGAGCAGGTAGCCGCCGAGGTCGGAATCGAGCAGGTGATCGCCGAGGTGCTGCCCAAGGACAAGGTCGACATCGTCGCCCGCCTGCAGAACGAGGGCAAGGTCGTTGCGATGGTGGGAGACGGCGTCAACGACGCCCCAGCACTCGCGCAGGCCGACTTGGGACTGGCGATGGGCACTGGCACCGATGTCGCGATCGAGGCCGCCGACATCACCCTGGTCCGAGGCGATCTGCGGGCCGCGGCAGACGCGATCCGGCTCTCCCGCCGCACGCTGCGCACCATCAAGATGAACCTGTTCTGGGCCTTCGCATACAACAGTGCGGCGATCCCACTGGCCGCGTTCGGGCTGCTCAACCCGATGCTCGCCGGAGCTGCGATGGCCCTGTCCAGCGCCTTCGTCGTCAGCAACAGTCTGCGCCTGCGGAGCTTCACGTCCCGCGCCGGCGTAACCGCACCGACACCCACGAGCCCACGGACCGCCCGTGAGCCGATCACAGTATGAGTATGCGCCACGATTCCCAGCACGCCCCTGAAACTGAAACGGACGTGCCCGACACCTCTGGCGAGCACGCCCGTGCACACGGAGGCAGTGCCCAGCAGCTCACCCAGCACGTCGGGAACACGGGCCACGGCGAGCACCACGACGACGGTCATGCGGGCCATGGTGATCACGTCGAGCAGTTCCGGCGCCTGTTTTGGATCATGCTCGCTCTCGCGGTCCCGGTGGTGGGGTTCAGTGACATGTTCGCCGACCTCGTGGGCTATCAGTTGCCTGAGGTCGCATGGGTGGCGTGGGTTCCACCTGTCCTTGGCACGGTGATCTACTTCTGGGGTGGCTCGCCCTTCCTGACCCTGTCTCTTATACACATCTGACGCTGCCG
>JAGXHS010000138.1 GCA_024636075.1 Propionibacteriaceae bacterium | reverse complement strand
TCCAGGAGCTCCGCGGGTGTGAGCAGCCGGTAGCTGCACCGCCAGCCGTCGCCGGGGGCGTGCTCGTAGATCAGGTGCTGCGTGATGGAGGGCAGCACACCGGTTCCCTCGAGTGGTGTGGTGACCAGCTCGGAACCGAAAGCTGCGATCAGTGCTGCCGTGGGGCCCTCCATGCAGTATCCGTCCGTGAAGGTGAAGAGCACATCATCCGCCCCGCGGCGGTGCGCTTCCCGCTTCGCCGCGACGTTGACGGCGTACGAGAGGGTCTTCACGCCGCCAAGCAACCAGGGGGCGTCGACGAAGGCGTCCGAGGCGTATCCGCGGGTGAGAGTCGCGATCTTGATGCCATCGCGTTGTGCAAGGAACTCCGGACTCATGTGCGTGATGGTCACAAGCCCCACCGGATCGCTGGGCACTGACTCCCCGCCGCGGGTGTACATGACCTTCAGCGTCGCCTCACCCGGCACCTGCCACTGCTCGACGGCCTCGATGATCAGCGCGCGCCATTCTCTGAGATCCGGGTGCGGATCGCCCAGACCGACCACCGAGCGACCCAGACGATCAAGGTGCGCCTCGAGGTTGTCAATCCTGCTGTAGCCGCCCTCGTCGGTGTGTACCCGGGTGGCATCGAAGACGCCGTCACCACGGGTGAGGCCGAGGTCATCAGCCCCCACCACGGTCCGTTCCATGGGCACCACGCCTTGGCCCATCACTGCCACCTGCTGCCGCACTGCACTCATCGTCCAAATCTAGTTCCACGGGCCACCCGGCGGCGGATGTGAGGGGGAAAGGGGGTGCGAAACGCAACGGTCCGCCATCCCATCCGTCGGATCTGGACCCAAATGCATGGTTGTTCCCGGCGGCCCTTTCGGCGAAGGGCCTACCCTTGTGGCATGTGGTCGCAGCGTCAGGTGATGAGCCATGCCCTGCAGCGTCGTCATACGTTGGAGTCGATGCTGCGTGGTGAGCGCGCCTTCTCCAGCACGACCGCCTGCGACGCCGAACCGTTGCTGGTGCGTGCTGCGTTGCACCACGGCGAACCCTCCGCGGTGGCCTGCCCGGTGTGCGATTCCGAACACATGATGAACCTGAACTACACTTTCGGAGACCAACTGGGCCAGTACTCCGGCCGCCACAAATCCACCGCCGAGCTGGAAGAAATGCAGAACGAGATCGGCGAGTTCACCGTGCGGGTGGTGGAGGTGTGTCCGGACTGCCGGTGGAATCATTTGATCACCACCTACGTGTTGGGCGACGGCAAGAAGCGGCGCCCGCCCCGTCGACAGAAGACCGTTGAGGACATTTATGGCTGACAAGGCGAAGAGCAAGCCCCAACGCGATGCGAAGAGCACGAAGCGCGGCTGGGACGGCCGGTTCAAGAGGCTCGCCCTGGTCACTGCCATCGGAGTGGTCGCCCTGGCTCTGTTCGCCACCCTCGCCGGGCTGGTCTTCTACAACACGACCGACCTACCCGATCCCAACGCCGACTTCCAGACCAACACCACCTTCATCTACTACCGGGACGGCACGACCAAGCTCGGATCCCTGGCCGTGCAGAACCGCCAAAGCATCGACTACTCGGCGATGCCTGAATCCATCAAGCAGGCAGTCGTCGCGGCGGAGAACCGGGAGTTCTGGACCGATCCCGGGATTTCGCCCACCGGTATCGCCCGATCAGCGTGGACGATTCTGCGCGGTGGCGAGATGCAGGGCGGCTCCACGATCACGCAGCAGTACATCAAGATCCTCTACCTCAGCTCGGATCGCACACTGACCCGCAAGCTGAAGGAACTGGCCCTTGCCATCAAGCTGGGCAAGGAGGTGTCCAAGGAGAAGATCCTCGAGGGCTACCTGAACACGATCTACTACGGTCGCGGTGCCTACGGCATCCAGATGGCCAGCAGGGCCTACTTCAACATCGACGCCAAGGACCTGAACGTCGAGCAGTCCGCAGTGCTCGCCAGTGTGTTGAACAACCCCGGACTCCTCGACCCTTCCGGTGGGCAGGCGAACAAGGACCGCCTGCTGGAGCGCTACGACTACGTGCTGGACGGCATGCGTCAAGCTGGCGACATCACCGACGCGCAGTACTCCGAATACTCGGCAGCGCTTCCCGAGTTCCCCGAGATTCCGGTCAATTCCCGCTATGGCGGACCCAAGGGGTTCTTGTTGAAGATGGTGGAGGAAGAACTGAAGGCCAAGGGCTTCAAGGATTCCGAGATCAACGGTGGCGGCCTCCAGGTGACCACCACCTTCGACTCGAAAGCCCAGGACGCAGCCGTGGCAGCTGCGCAGAGCAATACCGCAGAATCTGCTGGCGCAGCCGACCAGGACCCCGCGCAGCTGCATGTCGCCATCGCCTCCGTACAAGTAGGCACCGGTGAGGTACTGGCTGCCTACGGCGGTCCTGACTACATCCAGAATTCACGGAACTGGGCGATGACCCCTCGTCCCACGGCCTCCACCTTCAAGGCGTACGCTGCCGTCGCCGGTCTACGGGGCGGTATGACGCTGCGCACCGAACTGCAGGGCGACACGTTCACGCCCCCTGGTGACACCGTGCCGGTCCGCAATGAGTTCAGCTACCAGTACGGCCCGGTCACGCTGCAGAAGGCTGTGCAGGATTCGATCAACACCGCGTTCGTTGACCTGGTGGGCAAGATCGCCAATGGACCCGAAGCAGTCATCAAGGCCGCCACCGATGCGGGACTGGTTGAGGGTCCGGGATGGGATCCCAACCTTCGCATCCCGCTGGGAACAGCCGAGGCGAGCCCATTGCAGATGGCCGGTGGCTACGCCACTCTCGCCAACGAGGGCAAACACGTCACCAATCATGTCGTCAAGAAGGTGACTGACTCCAACGGCAAGGTGCTGTTCACTGCTGAGACGGACGCGAAGCAGACCATCGAGGCTGACATCAGCCATGACGTCACCTACGCGCTGGAATCCGTGGTCCAGGGCGGAACCGGTGCCCGGGTGGCAAACCTGGGCTACGACATCGCCGGCAAGACCGGAACCGCAGGAGTGGAGGACGACATCGTCAGCGCGTGGTTCATCGCCTACACCCGCCAGATCTCCACTGCGGTGATGTATGTCGCGGGTGACAGCGGCAAGGCCGACCTTGATCCCTACGCCCGCCCCGGCGATCCGACATTCTTCGGTGGCACGTATCCGGCGATGACGTGGGCCGATTACATGAGGGTGGCGATGGAAGGGTTGCCGAACGAGAGGTTTCCCGGTCCTGACTACGTGAACCGCGGCAACGACGCTTTCCCCCAGGTACCGGTGCCAAGCGCGACGCCTACACCGGAGAGCACGTCGTCACCCAACTCCGGTGGAACGGCGACCAGTGTGGCACCTTCGCCGGCGGCTAAAACCAGCAAGTCGAACCCCACTCGGGAGCCAGTGCAGCCAAAGCCGTCCCGAACCACCCGGACAACCCAAGCCCCGGGCGGTCAGAAACCCGCTGCCGCCACCAGTCAGCGCTAGCCAGATCTGCTGGTCGGTCGTGCAGAGAGTCGTGCCCAGCTCGGTCGCACGCGCCCGGTAACCTGTCGGCGTGGCAGGACGCTCAACGGTGCCAGCCGGGCTGCAACTGCGGCTCGGCGGCTCGGTGGCGCGCCACGGACGACGTGCAGGCGTCTGGTTCGACCCGTCGCCGTGGGCGGTGCTGGCGGCGCTGATCACCTGGCTGTTGTGCATGTGGCACCAGAGTCCCTGCCAGCAGACGGTGGCCGGGGAACCAGTGAACACGTTCATGCGGCTCTGCTACTCCGACATCCCGGTCTTGTACCAGACCAGCGGTCTGGCCACCGGCGGCACCATCTACACCGATGTTCCGCTCGACTACCCGGTGGTGCTGGGATTCGTGATGGCACTGACCAGGGGACTGCTGGGGGTGAAGGACGGCAACGTGTCCGGTTCGCTCAGCGACCAACAGGTCCTGGATGCCGCCAATCAATGGTTCGTGCTGAACGCCGTCGTCCTCTTCGTCGCCTTCATCGCCATGGTGCTGACGCATCTGCGGCTCGGTTCTGACTCCTGTCCGACCGATGGCGGGGGGCGGCTCCGCCGAGGGCGATCCTGGGAAGCGCTCTACATCGCTGCTGCCCCGGTGGTCGCGGCGGCCGGACTGGTGAACTGGGATCTGCTGGGTGCAGCGCTCACCTCGTTCGGGGTGCTGTTGTGGGCCGGTCGACGTCCGGGATGGGCCGGAGTGGTGATCGGTCTCGCGGTGGCGACGAAGGTGTACCCCGTGGTGGTGTTGCTGGGGATCGTGTTGCTGTGCCTGCGTGCCGGTCAGCGTCGGGCGATGGTGAAGATGACCGTGGCGGGAGCACTCACGTGGCTGGTGCTGAACGCGCCGGTCGCGGTGATGGCTCCCGGCGCATGGGCCGGGGTCTATCGCGCGTGGTTCCAACGAGGAGCTGAGCTCGGATCGGTGTGGTTCATTCTCGACGATGCCGGGGTGTCGATGCGCTGGATCACTGCATACAGCACGGCGGCGATGCTGGTCGGACTGAGCTTGGTGATGCGGCTGGTCCTCGTAGCACCGCGACGTCCCCGGCTGGCTCAGGTGGTCTTCCTGTTGTTGGTCGTGGTCCTGGTCACCAACAAGAACTATGCCCCGCAATATGTGTTGTGGATACTTCCGTTCGTTGTCCTGGCGCGGCCCCGGTTCGCGGACTGGGCTGTCTTCAACGTCGCGGAACTGCTCTACTTCTGGGCGGTGTGGGCACACCTCGATGGAGCATCTGCCCCGGGGGGTAGCAGCCTGGACACCATCTACTGGTTCGCCATTCTGCTGCGGACTGGTGCATTGGTGTGGATCTTCACTCGCGTGCTGCACGACGTGCGACACCCGTGGGAAGATCCCGTGCGGCGCCCCTTCGTCGACGATCCGCTGGGCGGCGTCCTGGATCACAGCGCTGATGCCGGGTATGGCACAGCAGTCGCCCCGAAGCCAGAGAAGTCGTTCTTCGACCATGATCCCGACGCGACCGTTGACGAGGCACCAACCTCCATCAGACACCCGGGCCCGACATGAGCCGGGCACGCAAGCTCAGCGTCGACAACCAACCCCAACTGGTGTGGCAGACCTGGCTGGTCAGCCGCCTGCTGATCGTGGTGACCGCTGCCTGGGTGATGGTCAGCCAGCATCGCAGTCTGCAGCAGATCCTGACAGCCTGGGACGTGCTGCACTTCCAGACAATCGCCCGCAACGGGTACGTCGACCCGATGGAAATGGCCTTCTTCCCAGGGTTGCCGGCGATCCTGGCTGCCGGGGAGTCGGTGGGTCTGCCGATGTCCGTCACCGGGGTCGGCCTGTCGCTGCTGGGGAG
>JAGXHS010000137.1 GCA_024636075.1 Propionibacteriaceae bacterium | reverse complement strand
GATGTGTATAAGAGACAGGTCGTGATGTCTGCGCGACAGTTCGATCCCATATGCTGATGCCGACCACGAGACAGGAGAAGCGGTGAAGTTGCCCAGGAGGCCGCGGCGCGAGCAACGGCTCAGCGACGAAGCGGTTGCTGAAGCTGCTGTCGTGGCACACGACGATCGCGAGGCAGCCCGCGCCAGGGTGACCGACCCGGCTCTCTCAGCGACCTCACAGCCGCCAACGCCCGAGACCCACCCGCTCGACGAGCTTCCGACGAGGGAATCATCACTGAAGGACCTGCACGACGCCACCGACATCGAAGGGGCTGAACGCAGCACGGCGCCGGCCATCCAGGACGTCGGGAACGAGGGTCATCAGGAATCGGCGCAACATCCCGAATCGGGACTCCCTCGTTTCGTGCTGATTCTGGTGGCCGTCGCGGCGATCGGCCTGTCCTTGACGCTGTTCAAGAACCTGGCTGCCTTCCTGGCGCCGGCCTTCCTGGCGTTGAATCTGATGATCACCGCGTACCCGCTGCACCGATTCCTCAACCGGCACAAGGTGACCGGTTGGTTGTCCGCCATCGTCGCGGGGATGTCGGTGATGGTGGTGCTGGTCGCTTTCGTGCTGGGCCTGGCTTACTCGATCGCCGCCATGGTGGGCGAGTTGCCCCGCTACACCGGTGAACTGAACATGCTGTACCGCCAGTCTCTGAGTCTGCTGTCCCGGCTGGGCTTCTCCGAGAGCGTCATCCTGGACCAGCTCAAAAGCGTAAATCCACAGAGTGTCCTCAGTTTCCTGGGTGGCCTGCTCTCCGGCACCCAGAGCACCCTGTCGCTGCTGTTGGTGCTCGTGGTCACCCTGATCTTCATGATCATGGATGTGACCAGCATGGACGAGCGGATGGACGCCGCCGCCCAAAGCCATCCGCAGCTGGTCAGCGGACTCGAGGCCTTCGCCCAAGGGATCCGCCGCTACTGGCTGGTCACGACGGTCTTCGGTTTGATCGTGGCGACTCTGGACGGTGTAGTGCTGGTCGGTCTGGGTATCCCGTTGGCTCTGGTCTGGGCGCTGTTCAGCTTTCTGACCAATTACATCCCCAACGTCGGTTTCGTCATCGGCCTGGTACCACCCGCGCTGCTGGCGCTGTTCGCCCAAGGATGGGTGTCCGCCCTGATCGTCGTCGGCGCCTACAGCGTGATGAACTTCGTGGTGCAGTCGATCATCCAACCCAAGTTCGCTGGTGACGCGGTCGGCTTGACGCCGACGCTGTCGTTCATCTCGTTGCTGTTGTGGGCCTGGGTGTTTGGTCCCCTCGGCGCACTGATCGCACTGCCATGCTCGCTGCTGGTGAAGGCATTGCTGGTCGACTGCGATCCGCGTGCTCGATGGGTCAACGCGCTGATCTCATCCCGCAGCCATGCTGGCTGACCCACCAACCGCTCATTCACCTCCGGTGCACAGCCGAGAGCGAAACGCGCTGGACACTCATTGTTTTGTCGTCACGGCCCGGTAGGTTCTAGAGGGTGAACGTAATTCCATCCGAACAGACAATCCGCGCTGCTGGTGGCTCCTCGGGGGGCATCGGCATGACCGACAACGTGTACCAGGCACTGTTGGCCAACCGCATCATCTTCCTCGGTTCCGAAGTGAAGGACGAGAACGCCAACGCGATCTGCGCCCAGATGCTGCTGCTGAATGCCGAGGATCCGCACAAGGACATCTACCTGTACATCAACTCGCCTGGCGGGTCGGTTGATTCAGGGATGGCGATCTTTGACACCATGCAGTGGATCAGCAACGATGTCGCCACCGTGGCGATGGGCCTGGCCGCATCGATGGGCCAATTCCTTCTGAGTGCCGGGCATCCAGGCAAGCGCTTCGCCCTGCCGCACAGCCGGATCATGATGCACCAGCCCTCCGGCGGCCTCGGCGGCACCGCCTCCGACATCCGGATCCAGGCGGAGCAGTCGCTGCACATCAAGAGCACGATGGCTCGGTTGATCTCCGAGCACACCGGCCAGACGCTCGATCAGATCGAAGCCGATTCCGACCGTGACCGCTGGTTCACGGCCGAACAGGCCCTGGACTACGGCTTCATTGACCATGTCTACGAGCGCGCCAGCCAAATCGCCAGCGAATCCCCGAACCAGTGAGGAACCCCACCATGAGCTACCCGACCTTGCCCGGTGGCCTGGCGCCTGCTGGGCCTTCGATGGAGTACTACATCCCACAATGGGAAGAACGCACCAGCTACGGTGTGCGCCGAGTCGACCCCTACACGAAGCTGTTCGAGGACAGGATCATCTTCCTCGGTACCCCGATCAGCGACGACATCGCGAACGCGGTGATGGCGCAGTTGCTGTGCCTGCAGTCGATGGACGCTGAACGTCAGATCTCGATCTACATCAACTCGCCCGGTGGCTCGTTCACCGCACTGACTGCGATCTACGACACGATGCGTTACATCAAGCCTGACATCCAGACCGTGTGCCTGGGGCAAGCTGCTTCAGCTGCAGCGGTGTTGCTGGCCGCTGGCACCAAGGGCAAACGACTGGCGCTGCCCAACTCGCGGATCCTGATCCACCAGCCCGCGACCGAGGGTGGCTACGGCCAGTCCTCTGACCTGGAGATCCAGGCCAGGGAGATCCTCCGGATCCGCTCCCTGATGGAGGGCATGCTCGCCGAGGACACCGGTAACGATGTGGCAAAGGTCAGTCATGACATCGAACGCGACAAGTACCTCACCGCCCAGGAGGCGGTCGAGTACGGCATCGTCGACGACATTCTCACCTCGCTCAAAGACGCCAACTGAACATCTCTGCGCCACCCGCCCCGCGTTCAGCCATCAGGCTGAAGCGGCGGGTTAGGCTGGCAGACACGGGGGGAGGAGAAGTCAATGGCGCGTATCGGTGAATCCGGTGACCTGTTCAAGTGTTCGTTCTGCGGAAAGAGCCAGAAGCAGGTCAAGAAACTCATCGCCGGTCCAGGTGTCTACATCTGCGACGAATGCATCGATCTGTGCAACGAGATCATCGAAGAGGAGTTCTCTGAGGGCTCCGACGCGGGTCTGTTGGACGAGTTGCCCCGACCGGCGGAGATTCGTGACTTCCTCAACTCCTACGTGATCGGCCAGGGATCAGCGAAGAAGACCCTCGCCGTGGCGGTCTACAATCACTACAAGCGGGTGCAGGCGCATGCCAATAACCCCACCAAGCGGCAAGGCGATGACGACGCGGTGGAGCTTGGCAAGAGCAACATCCTGCTGATCGGCCCCACTGGGTGCGGCAAGACCTATCTGGCCCAGACGCTCGCCAAGATGCTCAACGTCCCGTTCGCGATGGCCGACGCGACCGCTTTGACCGAGGCCGGCTACGTCGGTGAGGACGTGGAGAACATCCTGCTGAAGCTCATCCAGGCGGCCGACTTCGACGTGAAGAAGGCCGAGACCGGGATCATCTACATCGACGAGATCGACAAGGTCGCGCGCAAGAGCGAGAACCCCTCATCACGCGTGACGTGTCCGGGGAGGGTGTCCAACAGGCCCTGCTCAAGATCCTCGAGGGCACCACCGCGTCCGTGCCACCCCAGGGAGGCCGTAAACACCCGCATCAGGAGTTCCTGCAAATCGACACCACAAATGTGTTGTTCATCGTGGGGGGCGCGTTCAGCGGCTTGGAACACATCATTGAGGCCCGAATCGGCAAGTGCCCACTCGGTTTCAACAACAACGAGAGCGTCCGATCCACCTCGAAGGTCGACCCTTTCGCTGAGGTCAGCCCCGACGATCTGCACAAGTACGGTCTGATCCCGGAGTTCATCGGGCGTCTACCGATGGTCTCCAGCGTCTCGGCGCTCGACAAGGATGCGCTGATCCGGATCCTGGTGGAGCCGCGCAACGCCCTGCTGAAGCAGTTCCGCAAGCTGTTCGACCTTGACGGCGTGCAGCTCGAGTTCACCGCCGACGCCATCGAGGCTGTGGCGGACAAGGCGCTGGAGCGGGGGACCGGCGCTCGCGGCCTGCGGGCGATTCTGGAAGAAACCTTGTTGGACGTGATGTTCGACGTGCCGAGCCAGGACGACATCGCTCAAGTGATCATCTCGGGTGAAGTGGTGCGTGGCGAGGCTACTCCTGAGATCATTCCCCGCGCACAGATCGCGCGGGGAGAGATGTCTGCCTGATCGGGGCACCCATGGTTCTCAGGTCGTTGGGGTGGTCGATCGCCGTGCACATTGTGCTTGTGACCGGGCTGCTGGCCTTGGGCTGGGCGCCCGGCAACGTGGTGTTGCTTCTCTGGCTGGATGCGGTGACCACTGTGATCGCAGCCGTGGTGCAGGCGCGCACGGCAGGTGGCCACGGGCTACCACCCAACATCCGACGCTTCCTGTTCTGGGCCCTTCCACTGCTGGTCATCCTGTTGCTCATCTGCTCCGTGCTGGCAATCATGCTCGGCATTGACTTCGGGGTGGCGCAGTGGTTCCTGCCGGCATTCCTGCTCATCGCAGCCCGCGGAGCGGAGTTGGTCACTGGATGGTTCAACTCCGGTGAGTCCTTGACGACGCTTCCAGGGGACCCTCTCACCCAGGTGTTGCCCAGATTGATGTCGGTGATCGCCCTGGGTCTGATGGCCTTTGTGGTGGCCAATGGACACCTCACGTCGCGCAGCAGCACTGGCAGCGGCCAAAGCATGCTGGATCGCATCGCTGAGGTGCTCGACCTGGTGGGGATCTCCATCAATGCCGGCCAGGTGTTGGTCTTCATGCTGGTGATGGCCCGGGTCGTCACGGATGCGTTCTGGATCAACCGCAGGTCTTTCTAGAGCGCCGCGGGGGATCGCCGGACCATCAGCGGCGAGACTTCCATGAACACCTGCGTGCTGCCACCGCATCAGGTTGACTGGTGAGCCGGAGAAGAAGTGGACCACCACAGGAGGAACGATGGCAGTTGTTGCCGGGATCGACATAGGCGGGACGAACATCGAGGGTGCCATCGTCGATGACGATCACAGCGTCGGCGACAGCGTGAAGGTCCCCACGCCCACTGAGGGACCAGAGGCTGTCGCCGAGGCCATCAAGGGGTTGTTGGAGGAACTCGGTGCGGAGGTGGATGGCATCGGTGTGGGTATCCCCGGTCCGGTCAACGCCGGAGTCGTCACCACGCCACCGAACCTGGAGGGCTGGCAGAAATCGGTGAACCTGAAGGCGCTTCTCGCCACGACTCTGGAGATACCCGTCGAGGTCGGCAATGACGTCAACGTAGCGGTGCTCGGGGAATGGAGCGCCGGCGCCGGAAAGGGATCACAGAACCTGCTCGGCGTCTGGATGGGAACCGGAATCGGCGGTGGTCTGATCCTCGGTGGCCGTCCCTACAACGGCACAACCGGCCACGCGGGCGAGTTCGGCCACATGATCGTGCGACCCGGCGGCGCCCAGTGCGGCTGTGGGCACCGAGGCTGCATCGAGGCCTATGCCGGACGCAACAGCATGGAGGACACCGCTCGGCGCGCCGTGGACGGGGGAGCGGCAAGTACCACCCTCTTCTCCATCATGGAGGACAAGGGCAAGGACCGGGCCACCTCGTCGGTGTGGGTCAAAGCCCTCAAGAACGAGGACGCGCTGGCGGTTCGGCTCTTCGGTGAGGCCGTCGAGGCGGTGGCGGTCGGCATCGCCTCGGTGATGAGCCTGCTCGATCTTGATCGAGTGGTCATCGGCGGCGGCCTCGCGGAGAAGATGGGCGAGGAGCTGGTCGAACGATTGTGGGCGGCGGTGGAACCTCACTGCTTCGTCCCGATGGATTCCGTGGAGTTCGTCGTGGCAGGACTGGAGGACTACTCCGGGATCGTCGGCGCAGCTGCTCTCGGCAGGGCCGGATTGCTGCTCGGCGGCTGAGGTCCGGTGCCTGGTGTCAGTCGTCGAGGGAGCGCGGATCAGCGGTTGTGGCGCCTGAGACCATCGCCTTCATCTGTGGGCCCGGTTCGATGACAACAGCGTCCGAGCCGGTCTTCACGCCGCGTTCGATGAAGGCGGACAGGACGTGGAGGATCACCGCGTCGCGGGCCTCATTCGTCTCGAGTTGGCGTGCGCCCGACCAGAAACGCAACTCCAGAGTGACCGTTGCCGCGCCCACCGTGGTGAGCAGGGCGCTGGGTGCTGGGTCGGTGTGGATGCCTGGCGTCAGTTCCATCGCCTCGACGGCCACCTGACGAGCCAGCAGCAGGTCGGTCTCCTCATCCAGACTGATCTCCACACTCGAGCGGATCACTTCGTAGCCCGTTTGGACCGTCACCACGTCTGTGTGCACCACGACGTTGGGGATCACCACCAGCCGAGCGTCGAAGGTTTTCACGACTGTGGAGCTGAGCCCGATGGACTGCACCGTGCCCTGGATGTCCCTGACGTGGATCTGGTCGCCGATCCGAAACCGGTCCTGAGCCAAGAGCACCAAACCGGCGAACATGTTGCCAAGGACAGTCTGGAAGGCGATACCAGCGGCGATGGAAATGATGGTGACACCGCCAAGTACGTCGACTGGCTGCACACTGGGGAAGACGACAGTCAGAGCGGTGGCAAGGCCGAGGAGCAGCACGATCCAGCGCGCCACTTGGGAGAACACCCTCGACGAGCTGGTGCCGCGTCCCCGCCAGAGGAGAAGCCGTCTGACCGCGAACCTCACCACCCAACCGATGACGATGGCGACCGCCAACACGGTGAGTGCGTTGAGCACCATGGTCCAGGTGATCTCGGGATTCACTCGTCACTCCATTCAGTGCCCAGATGGTTCAGCTCGTCGCGGCCGGGAGTCCAGGAAGCCCCCGGTACCTGTCATTCTGCCCGGACGAGGGCAGATTGCGGGGAAGCTGCGATGCGAGTCAGCTGGCATACGGCAGAGCCTCGGCGCACAGGACCGGGGCCTCCAGGTTCTCCAGGTCTGGCTGGATCGTTGCCAACGAGGCATCCAGCATGCGGGCCAGATCGTCGACCCGGGAGGTGACCAGCTGGATCGCACCTGTCGAAGCGAACTGCCGGATTTCTCAGCCGGGCAGGTACTCGGCGCGGATTCGGTCGACGAACGGGGCGTAGTCAACGGCGGCCAGGTAGGCCGAGAGCATGGTGTGGTGATCGGCCTTCCCGCTGCCGGCGATGTCGAAGGCCGTGCCGTGATCCACCGAGGTGCGCAGGATCGGCAGCCCCACTGTGACCGAGATCGTTCCGTCGAAGTCGTAGGTCTTGGCTGCGATGTGACCTTGGTCGTGGTACTGGGACAGCACGCCGTCGTAGCGGCCGATCAACCCGTGATGGAACACCGAATCGGCCGGGATCGGGCCGGTGACGTTGATTCCTTCGGAGCTGGCCTGCTCGACTGCCGGCCGCAGAATCTTGATCTCCTCGTCACCGAAGTGCCCGTTCTCTCCACCGTGTGGGTTGATCGCGGCCGTGGCCAGGCGTGGCTCGTCCACGCCGAAGACCCGCAGCGCCGTCGCGGCACGTTTGATGGATGCCACCTGGTTCTCCACGGTGATGGCGTCGACGGCATTGCGCAGCGACATGTGACGGGTGGCGAAGAAGATCCGAAGGTGGTGGCCGCCGTGGCGGGAGTTGCGCACCACGAACATGGTGTCCTGCTCCGTCACTCCGGTCAGGTCCCCGAGCATCTCGGTGTGCCCCAGGAACTTGCTGCCCGCAGCCCAGATGGCTTCCTTGTTGATCGGCCCGGTGACGATGCCCGCGATCTGCTCGGCCATCGCGGCCTTCGTGGCGATCTCGATGGCGGTGACGGCTGCCCGCCCTGCTCGTCCGTCGACAACACCCCAGTCCGGCAGGTCGTCGCCCAGCACGTCGATGTCGAGCACGTCGATGACGCCGGGGCCAGCCGGAGCCGTGGTCCAGTTGGAGACGGCCCGAACCTCGACGTCCAGTCCGGTAGCAGTGACAGCGCGTCTGACCACGGCGAT
>JAGXHS010000136.1 GCA_024636075.1 Propionibacteriaceae bacterium | reverse complement strand
GGCCCCCTGCACGGGCCTGGTGCAGCGGCAGATGGGATGCAGGTGTAGCTGCTCGGTGGAGTGTGAGTGCCGGTGTGATCGTGAAATGATGGCTTGCTGATGGAATCGGCCGGAGAAGTGAGTGACGTGATCCCCCCAAGCAATGAGTCAGGCCCAACCAATGAGTCAGGCACCACCAACCAGCCGGACGAATGGCCGGACCGTGTTCCTGTGCTGTGCACCCCGGACCGAAAGGTGCTTCTTCGCGCGCACCGGGGGTCCGACGTGGAAGCGCTGGTGCAGCAGTGCCGTGATCCGGAAGTGATCCGCTGGACGACGGTGCCGACCCCCGAGGGCGGCTACGGAGCTGACGAAGCACGCTGGTTCATCTTCGACTACAGCGCCGGGTCCTGGAACAGCGGCTCGGCCGAGGTCTGGGCCATCGACGCGGTGCGCAGTGACGGCGGAGCGCGCCAGTACTGCGGCACCATCGAACTCCGTCGCCTTGACGAGGTGGCCGCCGAAGTGGCTTTCGTGCTGCATCCGCAGGCTCGTGGTCACGGGATGATGAGCGCGGCGACGGATCTGGTTGTTGACCACGCCTTCGCGTCCGGGTACCGCGTGATTCGCTGGAAGGCGATGGTCGGCAACTGGGGATCGCGCAGAGTGGCTGCGAAGAGCGGCTTCCAGTACGAGGGCCTGTCCCGCAGCCAGCTCGAACACCACGGTGAGCTGAGGGATTGCTGGGTGGCCAGCTTGTGCGACAGCGACGCCCGCGAATCGAGGTTGTGGCCGCGCCAGCCCGTCCTGGACGCCGACCAGCTCGTTCTGCGTCCGTTGCGCAGTGCTGACCTGCCGCGGATCGAGCAGTCCCTCTGCGATCCTGCACTGCGGCGCTGGATGGCGCGTTTCCCCGTCGATCAATGTGATCTCGACGCCATGACCCTGCTGGTGCAGGCATGGGAGGGTTGGATCATCGGCAACGCCGCCGTCTTCGGAGTCGCGTCCGCCGACGAGGCGCAGGTGTTGTTGGGGGTCGTGGCTCTGTTGGGCATTGAGGCGGACAGCGGACGGGCTGAGGCGGGATACTGGCTGCACCCGGATGCCCGCGGTCGCGGTGTCGGCCAAATCGCGCTCGATCGCCTGGTCCGATGGTGCCGTCAGCGTCCCGACATCAGCAGCCTGCTGGTTCGGACTGCAGAGGACAACCATGCCGCTCGACGATTGGCCGAGGTGTCCGGCTTCGAACTGTTCGGGATCCAATCCGGGGCCAGCCGCAGCGGCACCGAACGCGTCGGCCTGGCCCACTACGGCCTCCTCACTCGATGACGGCCACCAGCTTGCCCAGCGGCCCGCCCGACTCGCCGATCGCGTGCAGCTCAGCCACCTGCTCAAGGGGCCGGGTGTCGGCGATGACCACCCGCAGTCTCCCGTCAGCGAGCATCCGGGCCATCGTCTCCAGTGATGCGTAGTCGGGTTCGACCAGCATTTTCGTCGCACTGACCCCCGCCGACTGCAGCAGTTCGGCCGGCGGCAGATCCGCCACCGATGGAATGACCACCAGACGACCACCCCGCTTCAGCGACGTGATCGACCTGGTCGGATAGTCCCCGGCGCCGACCAGATCCAGCACCGCATCCATGTCGGTGCAGACGTCCTCGAATCGCTGGACGTGGTAGTCGATCAGGTGATCGGCGCCCAGTTCTCTGACCAGGTCATGGTTCTTCGCCGACGCAGTGGCCCACACCTCGGCACCGCGAGCTGCGGCGATCTGCACGGCCAGGTGCCCCACCCCACCGGAGGCCGCGTGGACGAGGATCCGCTCACCCTGGGAAATGTGGAGTGTGTCCACCACCGCTTGCCAGGCTGTCAGCGCCGCCAGTGGGAACCCACCCGCTTCCACATCCGTGATGCCGTCAGGCACCCTGGCCACCTCTCGGGAACCTGCAACGACGTACTCGGCGTAGCAGTTCGCCCGTCTCGGGAACCGGGGCATGCCGAAGACCCGATCCCCCACCGCGAATCGGGTGACACCGAACCCGGCCTCGACGACCTCTCCAGCGACGTCCCACCCGAGAATCATCGGGTGGTCAGGATCGCTGCCTGCGGCACCTGACCTTCTGGTTTTCCAGTCCACCGGATTGACCCCCACGGCAGCAGCCTTGATCAGCACTTCGCTGGGTCCGGGCACCGGACGCTGCAGGCGTGCGGGTTCGAGGCGACCGTCGGGGGTGGTGATGATGGCGGTCATGTCAGTCATGGCGGGCCTTCCTGTGGATGTCCATCCACCCTAATCGGCCGAATGGTCTGGAACTGCCCGGGGCAGTACGCTCGTCGTCCATGAACAACTGGGTGCTGACCATGTCCTGCGCAGATCAGCCGGGCATCGTGCACCGGGTCACCGGTGCGGTGGTGCAGGCTGCCGGCAACATCACCGAGCTGGCACAGTTCTCGTCGGTGGACTCGGGTCGCTTCTTCATGCGCATCCAACTCGACTCTGCCCTGGAGCAGGACCAGATCGACGGCTGCGTCACCCACGTGATGGAAGAACTGGAGGCGAATTGGCAGCTGGATCTGGCTTCGCGCCCGACACGGGTGCTGATCCTGGTGTCCAAGTCGGCGCACTGCCTGAACGACCTGCTGTTCCGGCAACGTTCCGGTCAGCTGAACATGGACATCGGCCTGATCCTGGCGAACCATCCGGATCTCGCTCAGTTGGCCGACTTCTATCGGGTGGCCTTCGAGGAGCACGTGGTGCTACCTGGTTCGAAGGCGGCATTCGAGGACCGGATTCGCCAGGTCGTCGACGAGCAGCAGATCGAGCTGGTGGTGTTGGCTCGCTACATGCAGATCCTGTCACCGGAGCTGTGTCGCGACCTGGCTGGCCGGGCGATCAACATCCACCACTCCTTCCTGCCCGGTTTCAAGGGTGCGAATCCCTACCGGCAGGCGCACACCCGTGGGGTGAAGCTGATCGGCGCCACTGCCCATTTCGTCACCTCCGACCTCGACGAGGGACCGATCATCGAGCAGAACGTGACCCGGGTGGACCACACCCGGAGCCCTGCGGAACTGATGGCAATCGGGCAGTACGAGGAGAGCCAGACCCTCAGCGAAGCGGTCAAGCTGTACACGGAGAAGCGCGTCTTCCTCGACGGCAGCCGGACGGTCATCTTCCGTTGAGCGGCGAGCGTGGATGCAAACCTGTCACCCGCTGCACCTCCGACGGCGTCCCTCGATAGGATTGACCCAGTACGGACATCGCACCGAGAGAATCTCGTCGCCGAGAGAGGAAGCCAATCGTGAGCACCCCCCCAGTCAAGATCGCCGTCACCGGAGCTGCCGGACAAATCTGTTACAGCTTGCTGTTTCGCATCGCGAGCGGAGCCCTGCTCGGCCCCAACACGCCGGTGGAACTACGCCTGTTGGAGATCACCCCGGCGCTGAAGGCGCTGGAGGGCGTCGTGATGGAGCTCGACGACTGCGCCTACTCCACCTTGGCGAAGGTGGAGATCGGCGACGATCCCCACAAGGTGTTCGAAGGAGTCAATCTGGCCATGCTGGTGGGCGCCATGCCCCGCAAGGCCGGCATGGAGCGCGGAGACCTGCTGAGCGCCAACGGCGCCATCTTCACCGCTCAGGGCAAGGCACTGAACGCAGTGGCCGCTGATGACGTGAAGGTGCTGATCACCGGGAATCCGGCCAACACCAACGCACTGATCGCGCAGAGCAACGCTCCTGACATCCCGGCCGAGCGGTTCAACGCGCTGACCCGGTTGGACCACAACCGGGCGATGAGCCAGTTGGCGCACAAGGTGCAGTCTCCGGTAACAGCCATCTCGCACATGACGATCTGGGGCAATCACTCCGCCACCCAGTACCCCGATCTCTTCCACGCAGAGGTGAACGGTCAGAACGCCGCCGGGCTGGTCGACGACCAGGCCTGGATCGAAGACACCTTCATTCCCACCGTCGCCAAGCGCGGTGCGGCGATCATCGCAGCACGCGGCTCGTCCTCGGCGGCGTCTGCGGCGAATGCCACCATCGAACACGTGCGCGACTGGGTCCAGGGCACCCCCGAGGGTGACTGGGTGTCGATGGCCGTGCCCTCCGACGGCTCCTACGGGGTGCCGGAAGGCCTGATCTCGTCGTTCCCCTGCACAGTGGCCGACGGGAAGTACAGCATCGTGCAGGGCCTCGAGATCGACGATTTCTCACGCCGAATGATCGACGCATCGGTGGCTGAACTGGTCGATGAGAAGGAAGCCGTCACCAAACTCGGACTGATCTGACGACGCTGACCACGACTGGCGATTGACCAGACTGGTGACTGAACAGGTGCCCTCCTTCCTCACTGGGAGGGGGGCACCACCAGTGTCAGCACCATGATCGCCGCTCCGGAGATCAGCAGCACCGCCATGTCGAACCACCGGGACCGCAGCACAAGCAATCCGGCGATCTGCGGCGGAAGGACCGCTCGCAGCAACGCGGCCAATGTGACACACGCTCCCAGCGCGAAGGCGCCTCGACGCCAATTCCCACTGGCCACCAGCCCCATCGACGCGAGCATCCCGACGAGGACCAGTATCAGTGGCCACTCGTTGAGCCCGTGGGAATGAGTGTCGCGGTCCATTGCTCACACCTTCAGCTCGGCGATACCCACCACATTGGCCAGTAACATGGCGCGGGTCATCAGACCGACACCCCCGGGTACCGGAGTCACCAGCCGCGCCTTCTGCCACACGTCGTCGGCGAGGTCACCGACCAAGCCGTCGTCGGTGCGGTTGATCCCCACATCGATCAGCACCGAGCCCTCGGCCACCATGTCGGCGGTGATCATGCCCGGCCGTCCTGCCGCCACCACGACGACGTCAGCGCGACGAGTGTGCGCCGCCAGATCCCTGGTTCCGGTGTGGCAGAGCGTCACCGTGGCGTTCTCCGTCTTTCGGGTCAGCAACAGCCCCATCGGGCGACCGACCGTGGTGCCACGACCCACCATCACCACCTCGGCGCCTGACAGCTCCACTTCGCGGTACCGCAGCAGTTCGAGGATGCCCAGCGGCGTGCACGGAAGCGGCGCCGGGACTCCCAGCACCAGTCGACCCAGATTGACCGGATGCAGACCATCGGCATCCTTCGCCGGATCGATCAGCTCAAGGGCCCAGTTGTCGTCGAGATGCGCAGGCAACGGCAACTGGACGATGAACCCGGTGCACCGCGGATCCTCGTTCAGGCCGGCGATCGCCTCGGCTACCTGGCTGGCGGACGCGTCGGCGGGCAGGTTCACCCGGATCGATTCGATGCCCACCTGGGCGGAGTCCCGGTGTTTGCCTGCCACATACATCTGTGATCCGGGGTGGTCACCCACGAGAATCGTGCCGAGGCCGGGCCGAACACCCTGTTGAACCAACCGTTCCACCCTTCGGGCGAGATCGGCCTTGACCTCTGAAGCCACCACCTTGCCGTCAATCCGCTCTGCTGTCATCTGCTGTTCCTGTTCTCGATCAGTCGCTGGCTGCTCAGTGGAAGAAGTGCCGCGTACCGGTGACGTACATGGTGACGCCGGCGGTCTCGGCGGCCCGGATCGTCTCCTCGTCGCGCACCGAACCACCCGGCTGGACGATGGCCCGGACCCCGGCATCGATCAGGATCTGCGGTCCGTCGCTGAAGGGGAAGAAGGCGTCGGAGGCTGCCACCGACCCGCCGGCGCGCTCACCCGCACGCTGCACCGCCAGTTGGCAGGAATCGACGCGATTCACCTGGCCCATGCCGACACCCACCGAGGCGCGGTCGTGGGCCAGCAGGATGGCGTTCGACTTCACCGCCCGCACCGCGCGCCAGGCGAAGAGCAGGTCGTCCAGCAGTGCATCGTCACCGGGCTGGCCACTGACCAGCGTCCAGTTCGCCGGGTCATCGCCCGGTGCGTCGAGCTGGTCGCGCTGTTGCACGAGCAGCCCCCCGTCGATGTCACGCGTCTCCATGTCGCTCTGCGGCGCACCCTCACACTGCAGGATTCGGATGTTCTTCTTCTTCTGCAGGATCTGCAGTGCCGCCGGCTGATAGCTGGGCGCCACGATCACTTCAGTGAAGATTTCGGCAACCTGCTCAGCCAACTCGACACTCACCGTACGATTGCTGGCGATCACACCGCCGAAAGCCGAGACCGGATCACAGGCATGTGCCTTGCGGTGCGCGGTCGCCACCTCGTCGGCTACCGCGATGCCGCAGGGATTGGCGTGCTTGATGATGGCGATCGCCGGCTCGTCGAAGTCGTTGGCCGCACGCCGGGCAGCGTCTGCGTCCACATAGTTGTTGTAGCTCATCTGCTTGCCGTGCAGCTGTACCGCCGTGGGTAGCCCACCTGAGGTGGTCAGATCACGGTAGACGGCCGCCTGTTGGTGGGAGTTCTCGCCATAACGCAGCGTGCCGACCTGTTGGAAGGTCCGTCCTCTGAACCCTCCATTATCGGATCGGTCCACTGCAGAGGCCTGTTCGGCCATCCAGTTCGCCACGGCGACGTCATAGCTGGCGGTGTGGGCGAAAGCGACAGCCGCAAGTCCGATCCGATCGGCACAGCTGAAGCCGCCCTCGCCGAGCGCGGTCACGATCTGGTCGTACTGGCCCGGGGAGGTGATGATGGCCACGCTGGGATGGTTCTTGGCGGCGGCACGCACCATCGCCGGCCCGCCGATGTCGATCTGTTCGACACACGCATCGAAGTCCGCACCAGAGGCGACCGTGCTGCTGAACGGATAGAGATTGCTCACCACCAGGTCGAAAGGGGCGATCTCCAGTTCGTCGAGTTGATCGCGGTGTGCCTGCAGACGACGGTCGGCGAGGATGCCACCGTGAACGGCGGGGTGCAGTGTCTTCACCCGCCCGTCGAAGCACTCCGGGAACCCGGTGACCTCCTCGATCGGGGTGACGGGTACGCCGGCTTTGGTGAGGGTTCCGGCCGTACTGCCGGTGGAGACGATTTCGACCCCTGCCTCGGCCAGTGCCTGTCCCAGCTCAACCAGTCTGGACATGTCGTAGACCGACAGCAGGGCTCGGCGGATCGGCGTGCGTTCAGACATCTGACTCCTCGTCATCTGATGGTGGTCGTTGTTGTTGGTGTGATGAGGGCAAGTTCACGGACCGTGTCGATCAGCAATTGGCGCTCGACGACCTTGATCCGTTCGTGAAGTGTCGCTTCGTTGTCACCTGGCTGCACCGGCACGGCGCGTTGGGCGAGAATCTGACCCGTGTCCACGCCCTCGTCGACCATGAAGACCGTCGCTCCGGTGACCTTCACGCCATGCGCCAGTGCATCCCGGACGGCGTGCATCCCCGCAAAGGCTGGCAGCAGGGCTGGATGGGTGTTGATGGTCCGACCAGCGAAACGGTCCAGGAAGCGGGGACCCAACAGCTTCATGAATCCGGCGCTCACCACGAGATCAGGTTCGTAGCTGGCCACTCGGGCGGTCAGCTCGGCATCCCATTCCCCCCGTCGGCTGCGGTCAGTCAGCGGCAGACTGAAGCTGTCCACGCCTGCTGAGCGGGCACGATCGAGAGCGCCACACTTCCTGTTGTCGGTACCGAGGGCAACCACCCGGGCCGGATAGGCGCCGGTGCATGCGTCCAGTAGTGCTTGCAGAAGGGTGCCGGATCCAGAGGCCAACACCAGCACGCGACATGTCACCACTCCAACCTATCGGAGAGCCCGACCCACCCAAGACTCCGGCTCCGACCGGTCAGCGGAAGATCATCTCGGTGTGGTCGAGGTCATCGTCGCTAAGTATTTCCTCCGCAG
>JAGXHS010000135.1 GCA_024636075.1 Propionibacteriaceae bacterium | reverse complement strand
CGGACGCCCCCGACCATGTCACCGTCGGTGATCCCGGTGGCGACGAACAGCGTCTGGCCGCCCCTCACCAGGTCAGAGGTGTCGAGCAGCTGATCGGGATCCAGTCCGGCATCGATGGTGCGCTGCCGCTCCTCATCGGTGGTGGGGGCGAGGCGGGCCAGGATCCGGCCGCCCATCGCCTTCATCGCACACGCGGTGACGACCCCTTCCGGACTGCCACCGATTCCGGCCATGATGTCGATCGTGGTGACGTCGAGGTTGGCTGCGCTCACAGAGCTGGCGACGTCGCCGTCGGTGAACATCCGGGTGCGAGCGCCGGCCTCGCGCACCGCGCGGGCGAGATCATGATGGCGGTCACGATTCAGCACACCGACGGTGATCTCGCCCTTGTCCTTGCCCTTGGCTTTGGCGACCTTCGCGATGTTGTCAGCAATGGGTGCGTCCAGATCGATCACGTCTGCCGCATCGTGGCCCACAACCAGCTTGTCCATGTAGAAGCACATTGAGGGATCGAGCATGCTGCCGCCGGTGGAGCCAGCCATCACGGCGATCGAGTTCCGCATGCCCAGCGCCAGCAGTCGGGTGCCGTCGACCGGATCCACGGCGATGTCGAGCTGAGGGCCTTCACCGGTTCCGACCTTCTCACCGTTGGCGAGCATCGGGGCCTCGTCCTTCTCGCCTTCGCCGATGATCACAGTTCCCTGCATGGCGATGGTGTTCAGTACCGTGCGCATCGCGTCGACAGCAGCGCCGTCACCGGATTCCTTGTCACCGCGACCTACCCACCGCCCGGCTGCCAGCGCTGCCGCCTCGGTGGCCCGCATCAGATCGAGCGCCAAGTTGTGTTCCGCCAGGATGTAGGTGTTCTTGTCGTACCTGTTGCTCATCGCTCGTTCCCCTTTGACTTCGCGTCGCTTCTCGATCCTTGCCCGTCGTGGCAATCAGCTTCGCATAGTACCCGCCCACCCCGCACCGCTGTCAGCCGATTGATTGACCCAGCAACGATCCCGACCGCTCAAGAGCCCTTCGGCTTCTCGGCCTTGTCCTTCCTGGACCTCTTGTCCTGCTTCGACTTCTTCGACTTCTTCGACCTCTTCGATTGCTTGGGCTCACCGCCTTCGGCGTCGAGGGCGTGCCGTTCACGCTCGCCGACCTCCAACGGCACCTCATGGTCGTGGACCCCCACAAGCAGCGGATCCGCCCCCTCGGGCGCTGGTGCTGACAACTCGGCGGCCAGATCGGCCAACTCATCAGCTTCCTGCTTCTCGGCGGCAGCCTGCTCCTTCGCTCGCCTGGCCGCCAGCAACTCCTTCTTGTCAGCGAGGGTTGCCGCCAGGTCTGCCATCAGCTCAGCTCGGCGAGCCTCGAGACGCGCCAGCTCCGCATCTTCTTCTGCCTGGGCCTGTGCTGAGTCCTCGTTCCGATACTGAAGCGAGATCGCACGCTGCTGAACGGCTTCGCTCTCGTCCACCGCCTCGGTGACGACATCTTCGGTGTCCGCCAAGGACTCGGCCAAGGCCTCAGAACCCATGGACGCGGCCAGGCGACGTCGCTGGGTCTCCACCTGCCACCGTGGCTTGGGCCAGCCCAGATCCATCTCGACCAGGGTCTGGGTGAGGATCTCGGTGATCGCCAATCTGGAGTACCACTTGCGATCCGCGGGCAGCACGAACCACGGGGCGTGATCAGTGCTGGTCCTGGTGAACACGTCGGAATAGGCGTCCTGGTAGGCCTCCCACTTTTTGCGGGCTTCGATGTCGCTGGTGGCGTACTTCCACCGCTTGTCGGGACGATCCAACCGCTCCATCAGCCGGATGCCCTGCTCCTGGTGGGACACCATCAGAGCGAACTTCACAACGGTGATCCCGTCGTTGGCGAGGCCTTCCTCGAACTTGTTGATTTCGTCGTAGCGCTTGCTCCAGACATCTTCGCCGACCAGATCGTCCACCCGGACGATGAGTACGTCTTCGTAGTGGGAGCGATCGAAGAGTCCGATCAGGCCGGGCGTCGGCAGCGACTTGCGGATCCGCCACAGGTAGTGATGGCTGCGTTCTTCCTCCGTCGGTACGCCGAAAGACCCCAGCGCCACGCCCTGCGGGTCGACCATCGACATCACGTGGCGCACGACGCCACCCTTGCCGGCGGTGTCCAAACCCTGCACCACGCACAGCACTGACCGTTTGCCGCCGGCTCGTCCCTCGGCGAACAGCCGCTCCTGCAGCTCTGGCAACAACGCGCCGCGGGACTTCATCAGCGCCTTGCCCTCGGACTTCCCACCATCCCAGCCCGGCTTCCCGCCACGGTCGAAAGCCGCGAGGTCGAAGTCAGGTCCGGCACGCAGAATGGCGCGCGGGTCGGCAGTCCACAGATTCTGCGGTTTGTCCTTGCCCATTGTGAGTCCCTTCAGTGCGACGCTCACATCCTGATTTCGTAGTCTGTCACAGCTGGTGCCGCCGCAGGGGCACCTGCGGCGGCATCCGGCGCATCGGAAGACACTCGATCTGACCGAGGCCCATCACGCCGGTATCAGTCGCTCACGCCGCAGCAGCAGCTGTGGCGGAACGTACTTTCCCCGGCGTCACCGTTGGTGCGCGGGAATCTCGTAGAGGACGATCTGATCTCCGGTCAACGGCAGGGTGTTGGCCACCACGGCGAAGTGTGGATCGGACTCGTGACCGTCGAACTCCACCCGATCCAGGTCGCGCTCCACGGCGACCGCCAGGCTGCGGCCGACGGCCGCTCGCACCGCCTCGATGCCGTCAGGCGTGTCCCGCTCGACGGTTTCAGCAACGAGGGTCGGCACGACAGGGTCAGCGAAGCCGAAACACACTGCGACCGGTTCGCCATCGACGAGGGCAACCGAGGTCAGTTCCCGATCCAGCTCCTGGGCCTCGGCGCGGAGCAGCTGTTGCACTTCCTCGGACTCACCGACCGGGGACCAGTCGCGGTGCACCCAGAGGTACTGCTGCAGCCACAACCGTGCCAGCTCGTCATCCTCGAAATCGCTGCCGGGGCGCACGTCGTGATGGTGCTGGTGGGAGAGCACCTTCGCGGAGCTGCGGAGCTTGCGGCCCTGCAACAGCAGTGGTGGTGAACTCTGGTACGGCGAACCACCCAGCGCCAGCACGAAGCCCTCCGCGGAAGCCCCGGCGATCATCCGGGCGGCGAACCATCTCGTGTCACGGTCCAGCTGAGAGACCAACGCACGTCCGATTCCCTGGTTGCGGTGGTGAGGCTGGACCGCAACCTCCAGCCAACGGCGGGCTGGGTGAACCACAGCGGTCCAGGCACAGGCGTAGCCGATGATGTGCTCACCGAGCTCTGCGACGACACACTGGGCCTCCGGCCGTTGCAGCAGGTCCTCCACGACGCCGGGCTCGGCGAACTCGATGCCTGTGACGTCGTCCACCCCTGCGGGACGAATGATCATCTTCATCGAGGTCACTTCTGTGCCTGCCCTTGGTTCTCGGTCGGTCCCGTGTCGTCGGGGTGTCTCCCAAGATCCGCCGACAACTCCTGCCACGCCTCCTCCGAGGAATCCCGGAGGAACTGGGCGCATCGGGCCGCTTCTTCAGCTTCGGCAATGCGATCTGCCGCGACCGCCAACGCCCACAGGGCACGGAGGAAGCCACGGTTCGGTGTGTGCTTCCACGGAATGGGCCCGGATCCACGCCAACCGGCGCGCCGAAGCGCGTCCAGCCCACGGTGGTAACCGGTACGGGCGTAGGCGTATGCCGACACGTCAGCCTCATCGTGATGCTCGTGCAGAGCCTGTTCCGACAGCATCGCCCAGCCCAGACTGGATTCGGGATGTTGCCGCACGACCACTGAGGGCGCAACTCCATCATTCAGCTGGGAGGCAGCCGGATCGACGGGGAGTTCAGTCGGGGTGCCGGTGGCCACCAGGTTCTGGTGCGTTTCGGGAATCGCCATTCACCCAGCCTAGCCATCCCCAGCCGAGCGACTGTGGCTGCGGGCCGAGCTCACGTAGACTTCAGAGTTCAGTTTCCTGCCCGGGCTCGCTCGGCGCGCACACGTTCGGAGCACCACTCACGCATGCCCATCCGCGAAGACCTGCGAAATGTCGCCATCGTCGCCCACGTCGACCACGGAAAGACCACCCTCGTTGACGCCATGCTCTGGCAGTCCGGAGCCTTTCGAGAAGGTTCTGATGTCGACAATCGAGTGATGGACTCGATGGATCTCGAGCGTGAGAAGGGCATCACCATCCTCGCGAAGAACACCGCCGTACTGCACCGGATGGATGACGGTACCGATGTCACGATCAACATCATCGACACTCCCGGCCACGCCGATTTCGGTGGCGAGGTCGAGCGGGGCCTGGAGATGGTCGACGGCGTGCTGTTGCTCGTCGACGCTTCCGAGGGCCCACTGCCGCAGACAAGGTTCGTACTGCGAAAAGCGCTGGCGAAGGACCTGCCGCTGATCGTCGTGATCAACAAGGTCGATCGCCCGGATGCGCGCATCGCGGAAGTGGTCGAGGAGACCTACGATCTCTTCATGGACCTGATCGACGACGACCAGGCGCACGTTCTCGATTTCCCGGTGGTGTATGCCTCGGCGAAGGCCGGGCTGGCTTCGATGGTGCAGCCGGACGACGGTTCGATGCCCGACTCGGAGAATCTGCAGCCGCTGTTCGAGACGATCATGAAGACAGTTCCGGCGCCCAGCTACGAGGAGGGCGCACCGCTGCAGGCGCATGTCACGAACCTGGACGCCTCGCCGTACCTCGGCCGGCTTGCCCTGTGCCGCATCGTCTCCGGCGAGATGACGCGTGGCCAGACCGTCGCCTGGTGCCGCGCCGACGGCACCGTGACCAAGGTCCGGTTGTCGGAGCTGTTGATGACGAAGGCACTCACCCGTGAGTCGGTGGAGAAGGCTGGTCCCGGCGACATCGTCGCCATAGCGGGCATCAGCGACATCACCATCGGTGAGACCCTCGCCGACCCCGAAGACCCCCGCCCGCTGCCGCTGATCCACGTTGACGAACCGTCGATCTCGATGACCATCGGCATCAACACCGCGCCATTGGCAGGTCGCTCCGGCAAGCATCTGACTGCACGGCTGGTGAAGAGCCGCCTGGACGCCGAGTTGATCGGCAATGTCTCGCTGCGGGTTTTCCCCACCGAGCGTCCCGACACCTGGGAGGTGCAGGGCCGCGGTGAGCTGCAACTGGCCATTCTGGTCGAGATGATGCGCCGCGAAGGCTTCGAGCTGACCGTCGGCAAGCCGCAGGTGGTCACCCAGGAGATCGACGGCAAGCTGCACGAACCCGTCGAATCGTTGTCGGTGGACGTTCCCGAGGATTTCCTCGGCGTCGTCACCCAGTTGATGGGGCTGCGCCGAGGACGACTGGAGCAGATGGTGAACCACGGCACCGGGTGGGTTCGGATCGAGTACACCGTCCCGGCTCGCGGCCTGATCGGGTTCCGCACCGAGTTCCTGACCGAGACCCGCGGCACCGGGATCATGCACCACGTTTTCGCCGGGTACGAACCGTGGGCCGGTGAACTGCGCACCCGACCGACCGGCTCGTTGGTGTCGGACCGGACGGGAATGGTGACCGCGTTCGCATTGTTCAACCTGCAGGAGCGCGGCACCATGTTCGTGGCGCCGGGCGCCGAGGTGTACGAGGGCATGATCGTGGGCGAGAACCCGCGCGCCGAGGACATGGACGTCAACCCCACCAAGGAAAAGAAGCTCACCAACGTGCGCTCCTCCACCGGCGAGGAGTTGGAGCGATTGATCCCGCCGCGGTTGCTGAACATGGAGCAGGCGCTGGAGTTCTGCGCCGGTGACGAGTGCCTCGAGGTGACGCCCACCCATGTCCGGATCCGCAAGGAATCCCTGAGCGCGCACGACCGGGCCAAGGTCCGTTCCCGGGCAAAGACGGCAGCGCGGGGCTGAGCCAACCGGACTCAGTCTGCCCGGCCTCAGTCTGCCCGGCCTCAGTT
>JAGXHS010000134.1 GCA_024636075.1 Propionibacteriaceae bacterium | reverse complement strand
CTCGCCGTTGTGCGCCATCAACCGGTTCGGGTGCGCCAGCTCCCATGACGGGAAGGTGTTCGTGGAGAAACGCGAATGCACCAGCGACAGCGCCGAGGCCATCCGCTCGTCGTGCAGTTCGGGGAAGACCTCCTCCAACTGCTGGGTGGTCAACATGCCCTTGTAGACCAACGTGCGCGCCGACAATGACTGGAAGTAGACCTGCTGTTCGCTCAGCGCACGGCGACGCAGCACGTAGCTGAGCCGATCCAACGTGATCCCGCCACAGCCGTTCTCGGCTGTGACCAGCAACTGCTCCAGATGAGGCATCACACACAGCGAGATGGGGCTCAGCGTGTCGGTGCCGACGGGCACCTCGCGCCAAGTCAGGACCCGCAGCCCCTCTTCGGACGCGATCGCGGCGATGGCTTCCTTGGTCTTGGCGCGCTGGGACTCGTCGGTCGGCAGGTGCGCCAACCCGATCGCGTAGTGCCCGGCCTCCGGCAGATCGGCGTCGACCACCGCACGCAGGAAGGCGTCCGGAACCTGCAGCAGGATGCCGGCGCCGTCACCGGCAGCGACGTCCGCGCCGGTGGCGCCACGGTGGTCCAGGTTGCGCAGTGCTTCGAGACCCTGCGCGACGATGGAATGCTTCGCTTCACCGTCGAGATTGGCGACGAAGGCCACTCCGCAGGCGTCATGCTCGAAGCTCGGGTCGTAGAGGCCCTGCTTCGGATGGTGTCCGAAGATCTCCATCGACATGTTGTCTCTCCTCATGTCAGGTGGTCTCGATCGGTTGATCGAACCAGGCGACGTCGCTGCGGCGCTGGCCAGCTGGCCGGCGGTCAGGGCAGTCGCCACAACTTAGCGCCATTGCTGCACCGGGTGCGGTGAGTTTTCACTCACCGGACACCGCGGCGTCCCCCGTCGGCGGCGCCAACGGCTGTGTTTCGGTGCCCGGGCGGTTGCGCACCAACCAGGCAAGTGTTGCTACTGCTGCGATGAACACGATGACAGAGGTGTACTCGTTGACGCGGAAACCGCCCGGAGTGTTCACCGGATCGATACGCAAGGTCTCGATGAAGAACCTGCCGAAGGTGTACAGCACCACGTAGCTGGCGAAGATCTTACCCCGACCCCAACCTAGCCGACGCTCCACCGAGAGCAGCACCCCGGCCGCGAGCAGGTTCCAGATGAGTTCATAGAGGAAGGTGGGGTGGAAGGTGGCGAACTGTTGGTAGCCGTCCGGCCTGTGCGCGAGGTCGATCTTCAACCCCCACGGCAGTGTGGTGGGCCCGCCGAAGAGCTCCTGGTTGAACCAGTTGCCGATCCTGCCGACGGCCTGCGCGATCAACAGCCCCGGAGCGATCGCATCGGCAATCGGCGCGAACGGTAATCCGTAGCGTCGCGCCATCAACCACACCGCGAGCGCACCGACGGCGACAGCACCCCAGATTCCGAGACCACCGTTCCAGATCTGCAGCGCCTGCCAAGGGTTGCGACCCTCGCCGAAATACAGCTGGTAGTCGGTGATGACGTGGTAGACCCGGGCGCCGACGATGCCTGCGAGCACTGCGACACCCAGGATGTTCTCGTACTGCTCCGAGCTGCCACCCCGCGCCATAAACCGTCGCTTGCCGATCGTCCAGGCGATGGCGATCCCGGCCAGGATGCAGAGTGCGTAGGCGTGGATGGTCAGTGGCCCGATACTGAATCCGGTCCATGACGGGCTGGGAATCTCGAGCGGGCTCATTGGGCGTCCACCAACGTGGCGATGTCAGCCATGTAGTTGCCGATCGACGTGCCAGTGGTCCACACCACCTGTGAGGTGCGCTCGGCACCGAAGCCGAGCACCTGGGTACTGTGGTCCACTTCGTAGCCGCCGCTGGGCAATTTCTTGCCCTCCTTGATGAACACCCCTAGTGTCTCGCCGGCCGCGACAATGCTGTCCAACTCACCGGTGAGCCCGATCACAGCGGGATCGATCCGCCGAAGGTACTCCCCCAGCACCTGAGGCGTGTCGCGGGCGGGGTCGGTGGTCACCACGATGATGGCTGTCTGTTCGCCCAGCGCGGCCCGCTGCACCGCCTGGGCCAGGTCGGCGATGATTCCGGTGCAGACGTCGGGGCAGTTGCTGTAGCCGAAGAACAGCAGCACCGCTTTCGCGGTGGGTGAGGTCCGGAGGTTGAAGTCCGCTCCGGTGGTGTCTGTGAGGGTGACGTCTGGCAGGCTCCAGATGCCGTCCAACGGTGTGCCTGCGACATATCCGCCCCTGTCAAGGGTGATGCTGGCCGGGGATGATGATGAATCGGTGCCACCGCAACCGGCCAGCAGCAACGCGGTGGCGGACAGCAGGCCGCGCCGGGACCAGTTCATCGAGCCCTCCGCACACCGTCGGCGAGGTCGCTGACCACGTCGCGCAGCGCATCCAGGCCTGCGGCCTCGTTGGAGGCTCGATCGGCCTCGATCAGTTTCTTCACCAGCGCCGAGCCGACGATGACACCGTCGGCAAAGGCTCCCAGTTCAGCCGCCTGGTCGCCATTGGAGATCCCGAGACCGACTCCGATCGGCAGTCCACTGTGGATCGACTTGAGTGCCGAGACCAGTTGTGGCGCCGCTGTGGAGGTCTCACTGCGGGCACCGGTGACGCCCATCACCGAGGTGGCGTACACCCATCCGCGGCACGCCGCCAGAGTGGATTCGATGCGTTCGGGCGTTGACGACGGCGAGACCAGGAAGATCCTGTCCAGTCCGTGCTCGTCGGAGGCGATCATCCAGTCATCGGCCTCGTCCGGTGTCAAGTCCGGGGTGATCAACCCGCAGCCGCCCACCGATGCCAGGTCACGGGCGAAGGCGTTGGCGCCGTAGCGCTCCACCAGGTTCCAATAGATCATCACCACCGCCACCCCGCCCACTTCGCTCACCGCCTGCACGGCTTCGAAGATGTCACGGGTGCGCACACCACGTTCCAGCGCTCGGGCGGTGGCGTGCTGGATCGCTATTCCGTCCATCACCGGATCGGAGTAGGGCATGCCGATCTCCACCAGGTCCACACCGACGCCGTCGCGTCCCGTCACGAGGGCCTGGAAGGCGGCCAGCGATCCGGGAACCGAAGGGAAACCCACCGGCAGGTAGCCGACCAGCGCCGGGCGCCCCTGGGATGCGGCGGCGGCATACACCTGACCCGAGAGACCCAGCCTGGTCTCGTCAAAGCCGGTCACGAGAGGTCTCCGGTCGTGAGGTCCGCCGACCCATCCAGACCGAACCACTTGATGGCGGTGTCCACATCCTTGTCGCCACGGCCGGACAGGTTGATCAGGATCGTCGGTGAGCTGTTCCCGGCGGCGATCAACTCGCGGGCCAGCTGCTTGACCCCGGCGATGGCATGAGCCGATTCGATGGCCGGCATGATGCCTTCGGAGCGGGTCAGGTCTTGAAACGCCTGCATCGCCTCCGTGTCGGTCACCGGACGGTACTGCGCCCTGCCGGTGGCCGCAAGCCAGGCATGTTCAGGTCCGACACCCGGGTAGTCGAGCCCGGCGGAGATGGAGTGCGACTCGATGGTCTGGCCGTCCTCGTCCTGCAGCACGTAGGTGCGCATGCCGTGCAACACTCCGACCTCACCGGCGGTGATGGTGGCGGCGTGCCGGCCGGTCTCCACGCCGTCACCGCCGGCCTCGTAGCCGACCAGGCGCACCGACTTGTCACCGATGAAGTCGGCGAAGATGCCGATGGCGTTCGAGCCACCGCCGACGCAGGCGACCACCGCATCCGGCAACTGCCCGTAGCGCTCCAGTACCTGGGCTCGGGCTTCAGTGGAGATGATCCGCTGGAACTCGCGCACCACCATCGGGAACGGGTGCGGACCACCGACGGTGCCGATCAGGTAGTGCGTGCTGTCCACGTTGGTGACCCAGTCGCGCATCGCCTCGTTCATCGCGTCCTTGAGGGTGCGAGATCCTGCCCGGACGGAGACCACCTCGGCCCCCAACAACTGCATCCGGGCGACGTTGAGTGCTTGGCGTTGGGTGTCCACCTCTCCCATGTACACGCGGCACTCCAACCCGAACAGCGCGGCCGCGGTCGCGGTGGCGACACCATGCTGCCCTGCCCCGGTCTCGGCGATCACCCGCTTCTTGCCCATCCTGGCGGTGAGCAGGGCTTGCCCCAGCACATTGTTGATCTTGTGCGACCCGGTGTGGTTCAGGTCTTCGCGCTTCAGCAGGATCCGCGCGCCCTCGCAGTGCTCCGCCCCGAAGCGTCGGGCTTCGGTGATCGGGGTGGGTCGGCCGGCATAGTCGCGCCGCAGCCGGTCCAGTTCAGCCGTGAACGCCGGATCCTTGGCTGCGTCGTCGAAGGAGTCCTGCAGTTGGCCGAGTGCGGCGAACAACGCCTCCGGCACGAACCGGCCCCCGAACTGGTCGAAGTGCCCGGACCGGTCGGGAAGAGCGAAGGGCGCGGTGGCGGAAGAACCGGGAAGAGTGCTGCTCATCAACTGTCCTTAGTTACGTGCTCGAGGTGCTGCGGGTGGCGCTTGCTGCCACCCCACGGGCGGCTTCGGTGAAATCAGCGATGGCACGCCCCGGGGTGGCGTGACGCACCAGGGCTTCACCGACGAGAATCACATCTGCTCCCTGCCCGGCCACCACAGCGACGTCAGCAGGAGTGACGATGCCCGACTCCGCCACCTTGATGACGTCGTCGCCGAGATGCTCCACCAGGCGCCCGAACTGGCCCGGATCCACTTCTAGGGTGCGCAGATTTCGGTTGTTGACCCCGATCAGGGTGGCACCGCACCCGGCAGCCCGGTGAGCTTCCTCGGCGGTGTGCACCTCGACCAGGGCAGTCATGCCGAGATCACCGATCAGTGAGTGCAAGTGTTGTAGTTGCTGGTCGTCCAGCGCCGCGACGATCAGCAGCACAAGATCGGCGCCGTGGGCGCGGGCCTCGTACACCTGGTAGTCGGTGACGACGAAGTCCTTCCGAAGCACCGGAACACTGACCCGACGACGGACCGCATCCAGATCGGCGAGACTGCCGGAGAATCGGCGCTGTTCGGTGAGCACGCTGATCGCTGATGCACCACCGGAGGCATACTCGGCGGCGAGAGCTGCGGGATTGGTGATGTCGGCGAGAGCACCCTTGGAAGGGCTGGCGCGCTTCACCTCGGCGATCACCGCCAGCTCGTCGGCGGCGAATCGTGGCATCGGGTCCAGCGCCGGGATCGCGGCTCCGACCAGTTCCTGCAGTTGGTCCAGCCCGATGCGTTCCTGCCGGGCCCGCAAGTCGTCGCGGACACCGACAATGATGTCGTCAAGTACCGCCATCTGATCAGGAATCGGCGTAGTCGTTGCCGTAGCCGAGCTTGAAGAGCACGGAGGCAACCACCAGACTCAACAGGACCAACCCGCCAGCGATGTAGATCAGTGTCCAGTTGGGGCCCATCATGCTTGCGACAGTAGCCAGCAGGAAGCCGATTCCGGCGATGATGACACCCGCCCAGGCTGCCGGGCTCTGCCCATGATGATACTTCTGCACAGGTGGCAACTGGCTGGCCCCTGTGGTCTGCTGTTCAGTCATGGTGCGCTCCTGAGGTCCGTTGGGTGTCACCAGTGGGATTCTCCCGTGAGACGAGGCTACCGCCTATCGCAGCCAACACCAGCCGCATGCCACCCACGACACCACCCAGCGGGGCTCATTGCCTCTGCCGGCCTCGTCACTTCGTGGGATCGTCGCCCCGGTCGAGGGCGCGCCACTGGTCGATCGGCCGCTGCTCAGCCAGCGTGCCCGCCACCGGATCTTGGGGGTCGCGCTCGAAGCGCGCCGCCGAGGCCTGGTGTCCGGCGGTGAGGACGGTGAGCAGGCCCGCGAGGGCAAGCAGCGCCCCGGCAGACAGCACCCCGGCCAGCTGGAATCCGGACTCGGCGGATGACGTTGAACCCCACCACGGCGCTGCAGCCACCAAGGCACCCAGGACGATCAGCAGGACTCCGACCACCCGGCGACCAAGGCTGCGCAGGGTCAAGGTCACCCCGATGCCAGCCAGTGCGGAGAGCGCCAATGCATCGACAACTCCGTCACCAACCACCAGGCCGAGCCCTCCTCCCAGCACGGCAGACAGCACCCCCAGCCACCGCCAACGCGAGGAGAGTGTCATCAGGTGGCCGACGGGTTCATCGCGCAGCCAAGGGGCGTTGTGCTTCGGCGCGCGAAATCGCGGTGATCACGGCTTGAGCCTTCGACCGGCATTCGGCGTCCTCGGTCTCGGGTACCGAGTCGACCACCAGCCCTGCGCCGGCCTGCACGTGCGCGACCCCGTCGCGCAGGACCGCGGTCCGGATCGCGATGGCGGTGTCGGAGTTGCCGGCGAAGTCGAAGTAGCCGACCACGCCGCCATAGAGACCGCGGCGGGAGGTCTCCAACTCCTCGATGATCTGCATCGCTCGCACCTTCGGCGCACCCGACAATGTTCCCGCCGGGAAACAGGCAAGTGTGGCGTCCAGCGCGGAACGATCCGCGGGTAGCCGACCAGACACCGACGACTCGATGTGCATGATGTGGCTGTAGCGGCGCACCCGCATGAACTCGGTGACTGTGACAGTTCCCGCCTCGCACACCTTGCCGAGGTCATTGCGCCCCAGGTCGACCAGCATCAGGTGCTCGGACCGCTCCTTCGGATCGGCCAGCAGGTCCACTTCGTACTGGTGGTCGGACACCTCCGTGTCGCCCCGGGGTCGACTGCCGGCGATCGGATGGGTGGTGGCAAGGCCGTCGGTGACGCTGACCAGCGCTTCGGGGCTGGAACCGACGACGCTGAAGTCCTCGAAGCGCTGCAGGTACAGGTAGGGGCTCGGGTTGGTGCTGCGCAGCTGTCTCTTATACACATCTGACGCTGCCGACGATAT
>JAGXHS010000133.1 GCA_024636075.1 Propionibacteriaceae bacterium | reverse complement strand
GGCGTCGCGCACTCGAGATGGCGACGCTCGCCTACGCGCCCTACTCGAACTATCCGGTGGGCGCCGCCGCGCTGGTCGACGACGGCCGAATCGTGACCGGCTGCAATGTCGAGAACGCTGCATACGGAGTCACGCTGTGTGCCGAGTGCGGGCTCGTCTCCGAGTTGATTGCTGGCGGGGGTGGGAAGCTGGTGGCTTTCACCTGCACGAACGGCGCCGGTCAGCGGATCATGCCTTGTGGGCGCTGCCGCCAACTCTTGTCAGAGCACGGTGGAAGCGACCTGCTCGTCGACACCCCCGAGGGCGTGCTGACAATGTCGCAGGTGCTGCCTCAGGCCTTCGGTCCAGGTGATCTGTCGCACGTCACCAACTCGTAAGGCTGGATTCCGGGCAGACCACTGGGTTTGACGCGTCATATCGAGCACGATGGTCTGATGAGCTTGAAGCGTGCAGCCGAAACCCGTACAGCCATGATGTGGGGGGTGGTGAGTGGCGCCGCGACGATTGGCGTCGCAGAGCTGGGGGCGGGAATCGCCCAGCGGTCCCTGCCCGCTGGTGCGACGGCATCGCCTCTGCTGGCGATCGGCGCCGAGTTCGTCGACCGGACGCCGCCGTGGTTGAAGGACTGGGCCGTTTCGACGTTCGGCACCGGCGACAAGGTTGCCCTCATCGTGGGGATCGGACTCGTGCTGGCGCTGCTGACTGCCGCGATCGGTGTGCTGGCAGTGCGGCGGGCGCCCGCGGCAATCCTGGCGTGGATGGCGCTGGGACTCACCGGAACGCTGGCCGTCGTCAGTGGTCCCGGCAATCCTGTGCTTCTGGCGGCGCCGACGGTACTCGGTGCCCTGGCGGGCGCAGCGATCCTGCTGTGGGGAGCGGCGCGGATAGGTGGCCTCGACGAGAGCCCACAGGGGACCGACGGCGGACAGGGCAAGGATCCGACTCGCCGCCGCCTGCTGTTCGGTGGCGTCGGGATCACCATCGTTTCGGCCCTGGGTATCTGGGGTGGACATGCCATCCGCAGCGCCGAGGAGGTCAGGCGTCGGATCAGGGAAGCCTTCCCGCTGCCCAGAGCCAGCAGCACCGTCGCGGTGCCGAGCGCTGCCGAAGCAACGGTCGCCGGGCAGACCAGCTACATCACGCCGAACACCAACTTCTACCGGATCGACACCGCACTCAGCGTGCCCGCTGTCGATCCAACCGACTGGTCGCTCCGGGTCCACGGCATGGTGGATCGCGAGGTGACCATCACCATGTCCGATCTACTGGCAGAACAGCACGTCGAAGCACTGGTCACGCTCACCTGTGTCTCCAACCAGGTGGGTGGCTACCTGGCCGGGAATGCGCGTTGGCTGGGCTGGCCGGTGCGCGAACTGCTTGCGCGTGCCGGAGTCAGCCCGGACGCGGACATGGTGCTCTCGCGCAGTGTGGACGGCTGGACTGCGGGAACCCCGCTGGAGGCACTCACCGACGAGCGGAACGCGCTGCTGGCCGTGGGGATGAACGGTGAGCCTCTACCGCAGCAGCACGGTTTCCCGGTGCGTCTGGTGGTTCCCGGACTGTACGGCTACGTGTCGGCAACCAAGTGGGTGAAAGAGCTGAAAGTCACCCGATTCGACGCCGACGAGGGCTATTGGACGCCCAGAGGATGGTCTGCGCTGGGACCGATCAAGATTGCCTCCCGGATCGACGTTCCTCGTGCCGGCAACCGCATCGACGCTGGCGAGGTGATGGTGGCCGGCGCCGCGTGGGCCCAGCAGCGTGGCATCGAGGGGGTGGAGGTGCGTGTCGACCAAGGTCCGTGGCGAACGGCGGAGCTTGCGGGGCAACCATCCGAGGATGCCTGGCGGTTGTGGAGCTACCGTTGGGACGCGTCTCCGGGCGACCATGAACTACAGGTGCGGGCCGTCGCCGGCGGCGGCGAGGTGCAGACCGGCGAGTCTGCCAATCCGGCACCCAACGGCGCCTCCGGCTGGCATCGCATCGACTTGTCCGTGTCCTGATGACACTTCATGTTGTTGCAGAATGGAGCCCGTGAAAGCTGATCCCGCCGCCCGCCGTCGGTCGACGGCCCCTGTCGTTGCTGATCCCGTCACCCGCCGCCGGTCGACGGCCCTCTTCGTTCTGGTCAGCTACGGTCTGGCGTGGGTCGTGGCCCTGCCGCTGTGGCTGGGAGAAGGCCTGGACTCGCCGCTGCTGATGCCGCTGGCGGTTCTGATGATGTTCGCCCCCACCATCGCCGCCGTGGTCGCGCTGCGCTTCGTCGAACGTTCCCCGCAGCTGTTGGCACCGCTCGGCGTGACGAGGGCGGGTGGCTGGGGCCATCTGGTGCGTTGGGCGGCGATCGCGCTCGGAGTCATCCTCGCGCTGGTGCTTGCCGCCCAGGTCACCAGTGCGCTGCTCGGCACCTACACCTTCGACGTGGTGCACTTCTCCGGTCTTCGGGAGTCGCTGAGTGCCCAGTTCGACAGCGCCGGGGTGGCGGATTCGCTCGGACGGCCGGTGCCCGCCGTGGCGCTGGCGACTGTGGTCCAGGTGGTCTTCGGCTCCCTGATCAACACGATCCCCGCGGCGGGTGAGGAGATCGGCTGGCGGGGATTCCTGTTCCCGCGGCTGCGCGAGGACCTCGGTGACCTGGGAGCAGTGCTGGCCAGTGGCGTCATCTGGGGCTTGTGGCACGCTCCGCTGATCCTGCTCGGCTACAACTATCCGAGTGCACCGGTGCTGGGCCTGCTGATAATTTGCGGGATGACCACCGTGGTCGGCGGCGTCCTGGCGTGGCTGCGGCAACGCAGCGGATCGGTCTGGCCGGCAGCTGTGGGTCATGGCACGATCAATTCCTCCGTCTTCGCCTTCGCGCTGATGCTGGGTTCCGCCGACCATGATTTCTCCACGGTCGGGGCAACCATCATGGGATGGGCAGGGTGGCCGGTCCCGATGCTTCTCGTCGGGTGGCTGATCTGGCGTCGCGCGTTCCGTCCTGCGCAGGTCGGGCAGGACAGCTGACAGACTGACAGCGTGATCACTGCAGCTGCCGACGGCTCGTCGTTGTCCAATCCCGGACCAGCGGGCTGGGCATGGTACATCGATGACGATCGGTGGGCTGCCGGGGGCTGGCCCAAAGGCACCAACAACATGGGTGAGCTGATGGCGGTGCTCGATCTGCTGCGCCAAACCGCGGGCGTGGAGGAGCAGTTGCTCGTGCTGTGTGACTCCCAGTACGTGATCAACTCGATCACCAAGTGGATGCCGGGGTGGAAACGGAAGGGCTGGCGCAAGTCCGACGGCAAGCCGGTGCAGAACCTTGATCTGCTGCAGCAGCTCGACGCCGCAGTGGCTGGACGGGACGTGCGCTTCGAGTGGGTCAAGGGGCACGCCGGCCATCAGCTCAACGAAGCCGCCGACGAACGAGCCCGCGCCGCGGCCACCAGCTACCGCGACGGTGCCGTGCTGGACGCCGGTCCTGGTTTCGGCGATGAGCCGCAGATCTCGCAGAGCAGCGCCGCCGAAGCCGAAGCGCCACAACCGTCGGCCGCCGGGCACCCGGCACCGGATCTGTTCAGCGACCCCGATCTCTTCAGCAGCACCGCCTCGGCTCCCAGCGATGAAGGGATCGTGATCGAACAGGAGAAGTTGTTGCTCACCGGTGAGGTGCGCACGGATCGTGACCGTCTCGCCGCGCTGCTGCATCCCCAGTTCACCGAGCACGGCCGGTCGGGACGGATCTGGAGCCGGTCGCGCACCTTGGCGGAACTGGCGCCGCTGGAGGTCCAACCCACCTTCGAGCTGCTGGGTACTGACCGGCTCGCTGCCGATGTGATGCTGCTGCGTTGGCGGGCGCGGACCCCCTCGGAGGTCACCCTCCGCAGCTCGCTGTGGGTGCGGGAGAACGATCGCTGGTTACTCCGGTTCCAACAGGGCACGCCCGGCGTCGGGAGCCGGGGGCGTCCGGTGTGACCGGCGGAGTCGCAACCCCATATCCTTGAGCCCATGTGTGCCAATATTCTCGCCGCTGTTGCCTGGCCGTATGCCAATGGTCCTCGCCACATCGGGCATGTTTCCGGGTTCGGTGTTCCGGCCGACGTCTTCTCGCGCTACATGCGAATGGCGGGGCACGACGTGTTGATGGTGTCGGGAACCGACGAGCACGGCACCGCCATCCAGGTCAAGGCTGAGCAGGAGGGCCTGACGGCGAAGCAGACCGCTGACAAGTATCACCAGCTGATCGCGGAGGACCTGCAAGGTCTGGGGTTGAGCTACGACCTGTACACCCGCACCACCACCGCCAACCACTACCAGGTGGTGCAGGAGATGTTCTCGACCTTGCACCGCAACGGCTACATCGTGGCTCAGACCCAGCAGGGCGCGATCTCGCCGTCAACAGAGCGCACACTGCCGGATCGCTACATCGAGGGAACCTGCCCGATCTGCGGCTTTGACGGGGCGCGCGGTGACCAATGCGACAACTGCGGCAACCAGCTCGACCCGATCGACCTGATCAATCCGGTCTCGCGGATCAACGGCGAGGTCCCAGAGTTCCGTGAGACCGAGCACTTCTTTCTCGACCTGCCGGCGCTGGCCGAATCCCTGGGGGAGTGGCTGGACACCCGCGAGGACTGGCGTCCGAACGTGCTGCGGTTCAGCCACAACCTGTTGAAGGAGTTGCGTCCGCGGGCCATCACCCGAGATCTCGACTGGGGTGTGCCGGTCCCGCTGGACGGATGGCGGGACCAGCCGATGAAGCGCATCTACGTCTGGTTCGACGCGGTGATCGGCTACCTGTCCGCCTCCATCGAATGGGCCAAGCGCTCCGGAGATCCGGACGCCTGGAAGCAGTTCTGGACCAACGACAACGCCCGCAGCTACTACTTCATGGGCAAGGACAACATTGTCTTCCACTCGGTGATCTGGCCGGGCATGTTGCTCGGCGTCAACGGGGACGGCGCCCGAGGTGGTGAGCCGAGCGACTGGTTCGGGGCACTGGACCTGCCGACCGAGGTGGTCTCCAGCGAGTTCCTGACGATGCGTGGCTCCAAGGTCGCCAGCTCCCGCGGTGGCGCGATCCTGGTCGGTGACTTCCTGCGTGAGTTCGGTCCCGACGCGTTGCGGTACTACATCGCCGTCGCCGGTCCGGAGAACCAGGACACCGACTTCACCTGGGAAGAGTTCGTTCGCCGGATCAACTTCGAGCTGGCGAACGAGTGGGGCAACCTGGTGAACCGATCGATCTCGATGGCGCACAAGAACGTGGGTGCGATTCCCGAAGCCGCCGGGTTCAGCGACGAGGACCGACAACTCCTGGAGGCCTCGAAGCAGTCCTTCGACACAGTCGGTGACCTGCTCGGGGCGGCGAAGCTGAAGGCGGCGATCAGTGAGACGATGCGTATCGTGTCACTGGCCAACAAGTACCTTTCCGACCAGGAACCGTGGAAACTCAAGCACGATCCGAAACGGCGCGACACGGTGCTGCACGTGGCTCTGCAGGTTGTCAGCGACTGCAACACCTTGATGACCCCCTTCCTGCCGCATGCCGCGCAGAAGATTTTCGAGGCCCTCGGTGGTGCCGGTGTCTGGGCCGCGCAGCCGCAGCTGCGCAGCGTCACCGAGGGTGACACCAGCTATACGGTGCTGCAGGGCGACTACGCCGATGAGCTGGCGCGTTGGGAATCCATCCCGATCGAAGCCGGTCGGCCATTGGACAAACCCAGCCCGCTGTTCCCCAAACTGGATGAGAAGCTCGGCGAGACCGGGCCCTCCTGGGCCCCGATCAGAACCGACTGACGGGCAGATCGCGCCAGCTGGTGCCGACTCCGACCACCTCGCCGGTGCCGGCGGTCAACTCGGCGACCGTGGCAACCAGCTCGCCTCGGGTGCCGGTGCGGCCGGTGTCGGCGGACACCGCGATCCGCAGGTGCGCGGTGGCATCGAAGCGGGTGCCGACCACATCGAAACCTCTGCTGCGCAGTTCCGATTCCAGCTTGCCGGCGTGGGAGTGGGCCACACTGATCTCGACGTTCTCGAAACGCACCCGTTGCACGATCTCGGAGTCGTGCAGAGCTTCGCGGACGGCACCGCTGTAGGCGCGCGCCAAACCACCGGCGCCGAGCAGGGTGCCACCGAACCAGCGGGTCACCACGGCCAGCACCTCACTCAACTCGCGCCCGCGCAGCACGTCCAGCATCGGTGCGCCGGCGGTGCCAGCAGGTTCACCGTCGTCGCTGGAGTGCTCCACCTCTCCGTCCGAACCCAGGATCAGGGCCGAGCAGTGGTGGCGAGCCTTCCAGTGTTCCTTGCGGACGCCCGCGATCACGGCGCGGGCCTCGTCCTCAGAGCCGATTCGCTGCAGCTGGCACAGGAATCGGGACCGCTTCACCTCGATCTCGGCCCGGATCGGGCCGGCGATCGTCAGGTAGGCGCTGCTCACCCTGGCAATTATGCCGCGGGGCGGGCGCGGCTATGCTGCTGGCATGTCCGTCGCGCGCGCCACCCGCGGGTGGGAACCCACCCAGATCCTGCGCGGCAGCCTCGATCAGGCCCGGAGACTGGTACGCGACGTCTCGTCCGTGGTGGTGCTCACCGGCGCCGGCATCAGCACTGATTCGGGAGTACCGGATTACCGTGGCCCGGGTTCGCTGCGTGCCACGCCGATGCTGTACGAGGAATTCGTCAGCGATGTCGCCAATCAGCGACGCTACTGGGCGCGCAGCTACCAGGGCTTCGCACGGGTGCAGCAGGCGCAGCCCAATGCTGGTCATCTGGCGTTGAGCCGGTGGGAACATCGGGACAGCCCCTGTCAGATGGTCGGTGTGATCACCCAGAACGTCGACGGGCTGCACCGGGCCGCCGGAACACGACGGCTGATCAATCTGCACGGCCGGATCGCTGATGTCGTCTGCCTCGGCTGCGCCGAGGTCACCTCTCGCGCAGAGCTGCAAACCCGGATGGCCCGGCTGAACCCGGATGTGGTGTCGGCGACCCGGTTGGAGCATGCCGAGTTGCGCCCGGACGGCGACGCGATGATCGACGAGTGGTCTGACTTCGTCGTCCCCGATTGCTCGAGCTGCGCAGGCGTGTTGAAACCTGATGTCGTGTTCTTCGGCGAGCCGGTACCCGCTGATCGGGTGGCCACCGCCTACGAGTGGTGTGACCGGGCCGATGCCTTGGTGGTTGCCGGTTCGTCGCTGACGGTGATGAGCGGGCTACGGTTCGCCCGCCGGATGGCCAAGCTGGACAAGCCGGTGATCATCGTCAACCAGGGGGCGACCAGAGCCGACGAGCTGGCCACTGTTCGACTCGATGCGTCGACGAGCCAGGTGTTGCCGGCCCTGTTGTGAGCCCCTAAGGCCTTGTCGTGAGCTCGAAAGGATGACCGGGAAGCGTTCGGTGCCGCACCCAGAACGGCTTGATCACCAAGCCTTCGCGGTACAGCCGGATGAGCACCCAGACGGCAACCGAGAGCCACAGCAGCACTGACACGATGCTGGCTTCAATTCCGAAGTGGCCGCCACTGACGATCTGACTGCCGATCGGGGAACTGTCGATCCACCCGTTGCCGGCGGTGGCGCCGGAGACGACTGATCCGATCACCAAGCCTTGGGTGAGGTTCCACGCGGCGTGGATGCCGATCACCAGCCAGAGCGAGCGGGTGAGTGCGTACACGGCCCCGAACATGACTCCGGCTTCCACTGCGATCGCCAGGGCTCCGACGAGGGTGGCCTGCGGATTGCCCAGATGGGCGAATCCGAAGAAGCCGCCGACGATCAGCAGTGCAGCCCAGGTGCCGAGGGTGGATTCGACGATCCGGTGCAGCACCCCACGAAAGATCAACTCCTCGCTGATGCCGGCCACCACGCCCAGGATCCACAGCTGCGTCGCCCAGTCGGACACCGCGTGAACACCTCTGAACTCGATGCCACCGAGCAGCCAAATCAACCAGGTGCAGAGCAGGCACATGCCGAAGCCCACCGCCAGGCCGATCGGAAGCCCCAGCCACCTGCGTCGGGACAGCTCAATCGGTGGTTTCCGGCGCTCCAGGAACCGGACCAGCACCCAGTAGGCCAGCACACTGGCCACCAATTGGAGCGTGGCGTTCCAGAAGAAGCTGCCCGCCGAATCGGTGACCAACAGCAGTCCGGCAATGGCGAACCCCACCACCACCGCCACCCCGAAGAACAGGGCCAGCCGAATCAGCGGTTGACGCCATCGCGGCACCTCCTGCCAACCCATCGGAGAATCGATCGCCAATCCGTCGCCCAGCCGCAGTGGGGGAGACCTCAGCGGATCGCGCCAGGCTTGCGATTGGCGATTCAGCTCGGCCACCAGATCTGCCCGATGCTCGCTCGGCAGCGGAACGGGTTGAGTCATACCGATGCCTCGGAGGCGACAACGTGCTGCAAGGCTCCGGACATGGTGAACGGTAAGAAACCGGCCTGCAGAGCCTGACGTCGAAGCCGCGGTTCGTCGCGCCACAGCGCGACGCCGCGGCGGAGCAGTACATCCGCAGGCTTGCGATGTTCAGCCAGGTCGCGGTGCAGGCGACGGCCGAAGTTGGCGCTGCGATGCCTGTCCAACCAGATCGGTAGCACCCCCAACCCGACTCTTCGGCAGTGTGCCAGCACCGGAATTGCAAAGATCCCCTCAGCGATCACCTGGCGGGCGTCACCCATGGTCACCAGCCGGCTGGCGACAGCGCGGTTCTGCGGGATGGAATAGATCGGGGTCTCCACCTGGCCGGTCGCGAGCAGCGTCGACAGCGACGTCACGGCCGAATCGACGTCCCAGCTGTCGATGTGGTCCCAGTCCACGATGCCGTGGCGGCGCGGCAGGCAGGGGTCGTCGCCGTCGCGATAGAAGTCGTCCAGTCGGAAGACCGGCAGCCCACTGATAGTGCTCAGCCGGGACTTACCGCTGCCGGAGGGTCCGGCCACCAACACCACCCTCCGCGTCGGAGAGTCCGACGTGTCGTCGCAGGTGGCCTCACCAGCCACCGCCACCGCCGCCGCCGAAACCACCGCCACCGGAGAACCCACTGCCGCCGAAACCCCCTGCCGAGGAACTGCTCGCGGCTGCTCGGGCGGCGTCTGCCGAGGCGGCCATCGAGGAGGTCATTGAGGCGGCGAAGCCGTAGCCCGCCATGCCGAAGTGCATGCTGTAGCCGTGGCCCACGTACCACGCCGGAGACATGTCGTACCTTCCCTGGGCAGCCAGTCCCTCGAAGAGTTTCACCCAGCGATCTGCGACGCCGAAGATGACCGCCCACGGCAGGTACTTGGAGAAGATGTCCTCGCCTTCTTCGAAGCGCAACTGATCTGCCTCTGCGGTGCTCAGGTAGAGCTCGAATCCCTTCGCCTGGGCGAGCATCGCCGATCCCACTGGCGTTCGTGCGGGCATCCGTCCGGCCAGCAGGGCCAGGGTGATGCCCACGATCACCAGGGAGAGCCCGATCAGACCGTAGCCGGCAAGCCCGGCAAGCAGACCGACCCCGATGCCGAGCACCACCAGCACGCCGCCGACCACGCGGGCGGCGATCCGCGCCTGTTGCGGCGGCATCCGGAACCAGCCCAGCTCACCGCTCACCCGACGGTAGAGGGCGTCTCGGGAGGCCGGGAACAGCTCGGCTGCGCCCTTGCGGGCAAGTTCCTTGGTGGATGTGGAGTCCTCGGAGTGGAACAGTTTCGTGAAGACAGTCTGCTCGTAGCCCTCCAGCCTCGCAGCATCCGTGACCCGATGGAAGGTGTAGTCCTTGTCGCCGGTGCGCTCCAGGGTCAGGTGACCGCGCACCGCGAGGTCGAGGATGGTGGCTGTGACGTCCTTCTCCTCAGCCACCGCGTCCACCAGCACCCCGATCTCACCGGGTCGGGCGCCGTCGGGAGGGCTGAACCGGACGGCGATCTCGTTTCGACCGACCGAACCGACCGGCGTGGCAGAGCCCTCGAGGGGAAGCACTCCGGGAGTGGTGTTCAGGTAGGCCTGGTCTCGTCCATGTCGCCAGACCAGGGCGCCGACGCCGAACAGGCCCAGCACAGTCAGGGCGCCGGTTGCGCCGAGCGTGCCCGGTGTGGCCGGAAACATGTTCGACAAGCTGTAGCGCTTGCTGAACGTCGGTTCGGCACCGACGAAGGTGCCGACGGGATATCCCGCCACCACCTGCATTCCCGAGCCGACGGGCAACCGGTCCGTGCGGTACTCGACGCTGGCGCCGGGGGTGGGCACGACGGGTGCTCCCTGCAAGTTGCAGGGGTCACCGTAATTCGGACCGGTGAAGCAGGCCGTCCTGGTGGCTTCCGCCGGAGCCTGGACTCGCACCGTGACGTTCGAGATCGGCACCTGCCATGCAGTGCCCACCACGTTCCAGTTGACCTCGTCCAAACCCTCACCAGCGTTCGGTTGGACGATGCCACGGATGGTGTACTTCACCAGATAGCGCTGCACGCCATTGACGGTGATGTCCGGGTTGCCTATCCGCACCGACAACACCCCATTGCTGGTGGTCTGTTCGAGGTCAACGGGCGCACCGGTCGGACTCGTCACCGAGGTCACATCGGTGGGCAGATCGCGCCACTGGTCGGGAT
>JAGXHS010000132.1 GCA_024636075.1 Propionibacteriaceae bacterium | reverse complement strand
GTGATGACCTTGGACGACTATTGGTTGTCGACGCTGGTCACACCGTGGACAGATCAGGTATGACAGGTCCGCCAGGCTCGGAACGGCGGGAGACGCTGGGCAGGGTGAATCCGCTGGCTCTTCAGAGCCGCAGTTGCTGGTCGTCGAGATGCAGCAAGGTGTCCTCGATCAGGCCGGTCAGGGCACGCTCCGCCTGCGTGCGCTCAGGCCAATGACTCAACAATTCCTCGAGGTCGACCGGGTCGCTGCTGTGCCGCACCACATCCAGCAGTACCCCGCGGGCCTGGCGGTCAGTGCCGTGCCAGAGCTGGCGGCGTCGCGGGGGACCCTGATGCTCAGGTCGGCCGGCAGCGAACCATTTGCAGTGCTGCTTCACCGGGCATTCCTCGCAAAGAGGCTGTTGCGTCGTACAGATGATGGCGCCGAGCTCCATCGAAGCGGCAGCCCATTGGGCGGCTCTCCCGGGGTCCTCGGGCAGCCAGCGCTCAGCACGTCGCCATTCAGCTGCCGTGGCGGTGTTCGGCGGAAAGGCGTCGCCATCGTCAATCCGGGCCAACACCCTTCGGACGTTGGTGTCGAGCACGGCTTCGCGGCCTCCGTGGGCGAAGCTGATGACCGCCGCGGCGGTGTATCGCCCGACACCGGGAAGCGCCATCAACGCGGACATGTCGCGGGGCACCTGCCCGGAATGCCGCTCCGCGATCACCACCGCTGCCCCGTGCAGTCGCAGTGCCCTGCGCGGGTATCCGAGTCGACCCCAGGCAGCAACAGCTGAACCCGACGCTTCGCTGGCCAGATCGTCAGCAGTGGGCCAGCGGGACATCCATTGCTGCCACGGATCGACGACACGCGAGACAGGGGTCTGCTGCAACATGAACTCGCTGACGAGAACACCCCAAGGCGTGGTGCCAGGCTCCCGCCACGGCAGTTCGCGTGCGGCGTGCTCGAACCACGAGAGGGTGGCGGTGACCACGCCCGGGGGATCTGTTGGCGGTGGGATCGGCACTCCGTCAGCTTAAGGTGATCCTGTTGACTGCACACCTTGGCCCTTCCACGGCGTGGTGACCGTGGAGGAGCGCCGATGGTGTCTAACATTCCCGCATGGACGCGCTGTTGCACCCTCAGGGTCCCGAAGACGAGCAAACCTACTGGGTACGGCGAGCAGTCGTCATCCTCGTGGCGGTGGTGGTTCTCTCCTTGCTGCTCTGGGGCGTCACGAGGCTGTTCGGTGGTGGCGGTGGTTCGGATCCGGTGGCAGCCCAGCCGCAGAACAGTCCTGGTCTCGCCACCAGCAGCGCCAGCGCGGCCAAGACGGCCAGCAGTGCGGCGACTTCGGCCAAGCCCGCTGCCTCGTCTGCGAAAGCCAGCACGGCAGCTGCAACTTCCGCAAAGGCCAGCGCCACGAAGGCCTCGTCAGCCAAGCCGAGCGCGGCTGTGACGACGGCCAGTGGTGTCGTGGGGTGTGATCCTGCCAAGATCAGCGCAGCTGTGACCGGAAGCGGATCGGTGAAGTCTGGCAGCACTACTACCATCACGACGAGCCTGACCAACACCGGGCCCAATGCCTGCATCCTCGACTTCGCCAAGAACCCCCTGGAACTGAAGATTTACTCCGGCAGGGATCGAATCTGGACCAGTGCCCACTGTGAGGCATGGGCGCCACAGGGCACGGTGACCCTGAAACCGAAGGTGGCGTGGTCCTACGAACAAAAGTGGCCGACGCTGCGTTCCGCCCAGGACTGCGTCCTGAAGAAGGACTACCTGCTCCCGGGCACCTACGTCGTCACCGCCCAGCTCAGCGGGGCCCAACCGGCCCAGCTGGTGATGGGTCTGAAGCGCTGATCGCCGCCGACGAGTTCGTTGACCGCGAGGGACCCACTCACCCTGCGAATAGGGCCCACAACCCCCAGCCCCAGACATCGGACGGCTCGGCATCGATGGTGGTCGCGTGGGTCGTCGCGAAAGCCGCCAGACCCGGCAAGTCATCACCAGGCATGGCTCGTCCACCTCGGCGTCGCTGGCCCCCCACCGCAGCTGCCAGGCCCGGTGACCGGCGAATCCTCCGGCAGGGAGATGCACAGGGCGGCGGCCGCACACGGCTGCTGAGCCCGGTGCCGATAGGAAATCCGGCGCAACCTGCAACGGTGCTCGGTCGGAGCTCGTGGTGGGTCCTCAGGTGATCTCGGTGAGCGACCCGTCGGTCACGGAGTAGACGAAACCGTGCATGTGGTCCTTGTGCGGGATGAATGGGTTGGCTGAGATCCGCGCCAGGGACTGGCTCACATCTGCTGCGGGGTCGCGGAAGGATTCTGGTGCCCATCCGGGGCGCAACCCTGTGTCAGCCTCGATCTGGGCTTTGAATTCGTCGTCCGTGAACGTGAGCATGCCGCAGTCGGTGTGGTGGATGAGGATGATCTCGCGGGTGCCGAGGAGCCGCTGGCTGATGGCCAGGGATCGGATCTCGTCCTCGGTGATGACTCCGCCGGCGTTGCGAATCACGTGAGCGTCGCCCTCGCTGAGGCCCAGTAGCCCGTAGGGGTTCAACCGTGCGTCCATGCAGGCGACGATCGCCACCTGCCTCGCGGGTGGCATCGGCAGATGGCCCTTGTCGAAGGCGGCGGCGTAGCCGCTGGCGTTCTGGACCAAGTCATCGGTCACGCTCATCAGGTGTCCTTCCAGGTCGACTGTGGCGCCACGTCGCGGTGCCCGGGCAACAGCACCATGGGGCGGCCTGCGCAGCAGTGTATCCGCCAGGAACAAGGTTCCCGATGTGGTCCTTCCAGCGATGGCGCCACGATCTGCGACTGTGGCTGGTGGGGTCAACGACCCCCGACCGGCTTGACCACGATCGGTTTTTCCTCGTTTCTGGATCAGGCGGGGGGACTCCCCCCAATCGATGTGCTGAATTCTGCTGCGGCCGGCAGCAGGTGACGGAGAAGCTCGTCACGACGAAGAACCGCAGATTCCGATTGCGGTGTGGAAACGGACAAGGTTCCGACCACTCGGTGGTTGGCACCCCAGACCGGGACGGCCAGACAGGTGACGTCAAGAATGAACTCTTGGTCGTCTGTGGCCCACCCACGTTTCCGCACTGCCAGGCATTCTGCCTCCAGCGCTATGGCAGAGACGATCGTATGATCCGTGAACCGTTCGATGGAACGGGCGGTGTAGGAACGAAAGGCGGAGGGGCTGTTGGCGAGAAAGATCTTGCCGCTGGCGCTGGCGTGGGCCGCACGGCGGGATCCAAGGACGATTGGTTCCAGCTTCTCCGAGCCCAGGGAGGGCGCTGCGGAAGCAACAGTGACAGCGGTTCCATGATCGAAGACCGTGACATGGACGGGCTGGCCGGTCCGTTCTCCTGTCTCTTTCGCGAACTGGCGAGCGCTTCGCAGGAAGTTGGCTTGATCAGAGGCTTGGAGGGCCAGGGCAGCAATGCCCGGCCCCAGTCGGTAGCGCGACTCGGATCGGACAGATGCCTCGATCATCCCCAGCGTGCGGAGGGAGGCCAGGTGCCGATAGACCGTCCGGGGGTGACACCCGGTCCGAGCACTGATTTCGGAGACGTCGGAGCCACCGGGCCCACCCTGTGAGACGGCGTCCAGAACAGCGAAGGTGTGACGCAATGCAGACGGGACCTGATCCGCAGTGAACATCACCTCATCGTCGTCCGCCGGCACCTGGGAGTCAACCCATCGACAAGACTCACGAGAACTGCCCGCGAAACGCTTTCCGTGCCTCACGTGGGAATGCCCGCGAAACGCCCATCGTGACATCGTGAGTCAGTACCATCGACCGCTCCGGTGCCGGACGCTGACCGTGGTTGTCTGAAGGATTCGTCTTGTTTGCACGCGAGGAGGCGGCATGAGAGGGGCCAGGAGGATCATGTCCATGGTGGGGGAGGAGACCGCACCTCCTCCATTCGACAGGGCGCAGGCATTGCGCGACATGGAAGCAAGTACCCTGGATGTTCTCGTCGTGGGGGGTGGCATCACAGGAGTGAGCGTGGCGCTCGACGCCGCTCTGCGCGGCTTCAGGGTGGGTCTGGTCGAGCGAAGGGATCTGGCGTCGGGAACGTCTTCGGCCTCGTCGAAGATGATCCACGGCGGGCTGCGCTACATCGAACAGCGTCAGTTCCGCATTGTGTACGAATCGCTGCTCGAGCGCCAACGAATGTACAGGCGGGCACCTCATCTGGTGACCCGGTTGCCATTCCTCTTTCCCGTCTATGAGAAATCGGAGCACTTCGGTCCAGTCGCCGCCAAAGCGTTCGAAGGGCTGCTTCAGACCTATGACCTTGCTGGTGGCTGGCGGATCGGCTCCCGGTATCGCCGACTCAGTGCTGCGGAGACCCTCAGCCAGTGTCCCAACCTGCCGCCGGAGGGACTCCGAGGTGGACTGCTGCACTTCGACACCCGGACAGATGATGCCCGGTTGACGACAGCAGTGGCGCGCACTGCTGCGCTGTATGGGGCATACATGGCCACCAGGGCTGAGGTGGTTGGGATTGGCACTGGAACATCCGAACGTGCGAGAGAGGTGACTGTTCGGGCAATCGCGCCGGACGAGACGACGTCCGAGGTCACCATTCGAGCCCGAGTTGTCGTCAACGCCACTGGCATTTGGTCGGACCAGGTCGACGTTCTCGCAGACCCTGGCCACCGCATGCGGATCCGACCGGCCAAGGGCGTCCACATTGTCGTGCCGTGGGAAAAGGTCCGAAACCAGTCCACTCTGGTGTTCCCGATGCTCGGCGGGTTGCGGGGCAAGGGTGGGCGGGCGTTCGCGGTGCGGTGGGGCGACCACTGCTACATCGGAACTACCGATACCCCCTACGCTGGCGACCTTGACGCCCCCCGATGTGAGCAGCACGAGGCAGAACTCCTTCTCGAATCGCTCAACGCCACCCTCGTCACCACCCTCGACCTGGACGACATCACAGGCACGTGGGCTGGTCTGCGCCCCCTCATCGACACCGGGCAGGCAACAACAGCGGAACTGAGCCGAGAACACGAGATAACTGTCGCGAACGGAATCGTCACGATTGCGGGAGGCAAGCTCACCCTCGCGCCGGTGATGGCCAAGCAGGCGATGGACCGGGTATCCACATTGCTCCACCAACGGCGGCGGTGCCGGACCGCCCGAACACCGATCATCGGCGGAGCCGGCTACGACAACGAAGCTGTGACCGCGACTGGCGGACGCTTCAGCCACTTGGGCCAGCGCTACGGCACCGAAGCTCGATTCGTCGAAGACCTGGCCATCGCGGACCCTGCAATGGCAGAGCCGATCGCCAACGGCCTGCCCTATCTGTGGGCCGAAGCCCTCTACGCGATTCGGCACGAGATGGCCACAACGGTTGACGACGTTCTCACCCGCCGAATCCCAGCCCGTTTCCTCGACGCGCGGGCAGCCGCCGCTGCGGCTGCGCCGGTTGCGCGGTTGCTTGCCAGGGAACTCAATCTGTCCACCGGCTGTACCCAGGCGCAGGCAGATGCTTTCACTGCAGGCATTACCGCAGAACGGGTGGCACCCGGTTCTCATTAGCGGCTCACCCTTGGGCGGGCCTCGTCCGGTCGGCGTTCACCGCGCTGCGGTCCCCCCAATCCACGGCTGACCCCGGGCCCCTGTCCAACCCGACCGGCAGCGGCCCGCCGGACCGTGGTCTCGGCGCCACACCCGGGGCGAGACCCGGGTCGCGCTGGACCTGTACGACGGCCATGCAGGTTGAGGGACTCTTCACTGTTTCGTGTGGGTGGCCAGTTGAGCTTCTTGACATCTGTGGACCGATTCCCGGTGCTGTAGTCGGGGCGGTCGACGGGGCGTGGAGGACGGGCTGGATTTGAATGCGGTGTTCGCTGCGGCGCTGGGCCCGGCCGAGCCGTGGCTGGTGGTCTCGTTGACCTTCGACCCGGACCTCGGTCGGACTGGACTCGATCTCGGGCTGGGCTTCCCGCGGTGCACGGGCCTACATGGCCGCACTGAGGCGGTTCCATGGGGACCCGGGCACTGCGACCCCCGATACCTGAGCAGACCAGGTCGTAGTGGTGCTCAGCCGACACTCGCTGGTGAGCGGTCCGCCGCAGACGCCGCGCCGAGCACAATCGTGACGATCCCGGCCGCCAACAGGGCCCCGCCGATTGGTGGCAGGGACGCTGCCACCTGCGCGGCGGCTGCACGGGCGCCGATGAACTCGACGACGACCCCGGCAGCGATCAGACATGCCCCCACCACAGCGGCGCGCGCCTGGCTCAGGGCAGCGGCCGTCAGTACCGACACGAGACCTGCGGTCAGCAGCGCCGCGCCCGTGGTGGGGAGCACTTGTGACGCAGTGGGGTCATCGGCCGTTGCGCCGATGGCTGCCATCGCCGCTCCAGCCGCCACCAGCGCGAAGCCGACGATCGATGTCTTCCTTGCTCCTCGAGTGTTCATCTCAATCTCCTTCAGTTAGTAGACATACCAAGAGTATTCAAATATCGTGAGTATGTCAAGACCTCTGGTATCTTCTTTTGGGGAGGTGTGATGGGCCAACGACGAATGACCAGGGATGAGGCTCGGCTGCGCACCCGCGAGGCGATTCTGGTTCAGGCGCGCCGCCTCTTCGAATCACAGGGGTACCGGGGAGCGTCCCTCGACGACATCGCCGAAGCAGCCGGATACTCCAAGGGGGCTGTCTACTCCAACTGGGCGAGCAAGGAAGCGCTGTTCCTTGAGCTTCTCGACCGAGAAGCCCGGGACGCGGGAAGTGGCGACTCCCTCCTCGCGACGGACGCCACAGGGTGGGCGCTGGCGACGCTGGACTTCTTCCTCGAAGCCGTGCACAATCCGGAAGCGCGGGCCGCTCTGGGGGAACGGTATCGCCAGGCAAGGAGGGGCGCGGGCGCGGCAATCGCGCAAGGACGCCCAAGCCCACAGTGGGCCAGCTGGGAGGAGCTCGCATCAGTGGCGATGGCGCTGGGATCAGGGCTCATCATCCAGTCGGCGGTCGATGAGACGGCCGTCGATCCCACCCTCATGCAGCGAGTGCTGGAACGCCTCCTCAGTGACGCGCAGGAATAGACAGCGCCCGGACAAGGGCGCAATTTCCTGCGCTCTGCGGTTGCTGGGTCGACGCGGACTCAGAGTGGCTGCGGACTTCAGACACCTCTCCGTCCACTCGAGGCCATCCGATCACGGGGTGCGGGCAGATCGCGCACGCATGGCTACCAGGCTTCCATCAGGGGCTCGGCCGTGACTCTTCGGGCCCCGATCGGGCCCGAAGAGTCAGGTGCACCGTGCACCGGGGATGGACCCGATCAGGTAGTCACGCTCCCGCCTCCACCTTTTCGCGCTTCCTCATACGCATGGCGAAGTAGGCCGCCGTGAACGCACCGAACAGGCCGAAACCGGCCACCACCAGGAAGAACGCGTTATTTGCTCCGGCAACGTCATCACCGAACGTGTTGTAGATGAATTCGCTGATCCGCGGAATGATGATATCTGGAAGATAGCCAAAGAACGAAATGAATCCAATGGCGATACCAACGGCAGCGACAGGAACACGACAGTCCTCGAGCAACGACCAGTAGACTCCACGAATCACATACATCAGCAAGCCGGCGAACACAACGGTGACGTACACGAGCCATATGGCTGAACCCGCCGGTATGAGACTGAGAAATATCAGGGTCGCTGACGTGATGAACATGGTGATCGAAAGAACTCGCGACTTGCCGAAGCGGTCGGCCCGGAAACCGCCCCCGAATCCGCCGACGGGCCGCATCCAAAGCACGGTCACAGTGACTACGCCAGCCTGAACCGCAGAGACACCGTGGTTGACATTGAGATAACCAGAGAAACAGTAATGACCCCAAAAGAGAACGTAGCCACAGAACAACACAATGATCATCAGCCACACCTCCGGAATCTTGACAATTCGACGGATGGCTGCGTAGGTCGACTCAACAGAAGCATCGTTCGTAGATGTGGACTTCTTCTCGTCCACCGAAAGAACGAAAACTGTCTCTTATACACATCTGACGCTGCC
>JAGXHS010000131.1 GCA_024636075.1 Propionibacteriaceae bacterium | reverse complement strand
GGTCAAACGTTCCCCAAGTCAGCCCGGGAGGGTTCGTTTTCCCGTTTTCTCGGTCAAACGTTCCCCAAGTCAGCCCGGGAGGCGCCGTTTTCCCGTTTTCTCGGTCAAACGTTCCCCAAGTCAGCCCGGGAGGGTTCGTTTTCCCGTTTTCTCGGTCAAACGTTCCCCAAGTCAGCCCGGGAGGCGCCGTTTTCCCGTTTTCTCGGTCAAACGTTCCCCAACCCAGCCCGGGAGGCGCCATTTTCCCGTTTTCTCGGTCAAACGTTCGGGACGTCTTGGTCGTAGTCGACGACGACCGGGGCGTGGTCGCTGATCCGCGCTTCGTAGCTCTCCGCCCGATCTGTCCCGGCTGCGACGGCCCGGCGAGCCAGACTTGGGCTGGCCAGCTGGTAGTCGATTCGCCAGCCCGAGTCGCGGGTAAAGGCCTGACCCATCCAGCTCCACCAGCTGTACGGGCCATCGTCGTCCGGGTTCAGGCTGCGCACCACGTCAACGAGGGTGCGCGGCGACAGGATCGAGGAGAACCAGTCACGTTCCTCCGGCAGGAATCCCTCCGACTTCTGGTTGGCCCGCCAGTTCCTGATGTCCTGGGTGGAGTGCGCGACGTTGAAGTCCCCGGTCACCACGAACTCGCGCCCGTCCCTGGCTGCTGCCCGGCGGGCCTTGGTGAGGTGCAGGGCGAATCCCACCAGAAAGCGCATTTTGCGGTCGTACTTGGCGCCCCCGTCGGGTGCCTCGCGACCCTTGCCATCCTGCAGGTGTGCGGGCAGGCCGCCCTTCGGCAGGTAGAGCGAGGCCACCGTCAACGGCTGGTCTGCGAGATCGACCTCCAGATATCGGCCTTCGTCAGCGAAGGCGCGCAGCTCTCTGGAGAGCGGATCAGCTGCCGGATCCGGTTCGCTCAGGTCGCGGTGACTGACGCGGGGTTCGCGACGCCACACGCCACCTCCCCAGCTGCGGACCGCGCAGGGCCGGAGTCGTGTCAGCACCGCGACCCCGTTGCGCCCAGCAATGCTCCCAGGGTCGTAGCTCACGTGGTAATCGCCGAAAGCCTCCTCCGGCAGCAAGTCCACAGGGCATCGCACCTCTTGCAGCGCCAACACGTCGGGCTGGCGCTTCCTGAGCCAGGATTCGATGCCCCGTCGCCGGGCCGCACGGATTCCGTTGACGTTGAAACTGGCTATTCGAAGCACCGGATCACCCTAACGATTCTGCTCCCATCGCGTCGGATTCACAGTTGAGTCTGGTGCGCTCAATGTGAGGAATACTCCGTCGAGGACCAACGTTCTGCTGGATGAGTGTGGACGCCGAAGCGGGCGTCCCAGAGCAGAGAGGACAGTACAGATGCCCAGTTACGATCCCTTCCGCGAACTGCAGACGCTGATGAACCAGGCGGTTCATGGCCAGAAGAGTTTCGCGCTGCCGATGGACTTGTACAAGTCAGGTGACACCTACCACGCCGACGTTGATCTACCCGGGGTGGATCCCGGGAGCATCGACATCGACGTCGAGGATCGCACCATCACCATCCGGGCCGAGCGGACCAGCCCTTCCCATGGTGAAGGATCAGAGTGGTTCTCCCGCGAGCGCACCTTCGGCACATTCGCCCGCCAGCTGACTGTCGGTAGCGGTCTGGCGCTGGACAGGATTCGCGGCGAGTACACCGATGGAGTCCTGACGTTGACGATCCCGGTGGCCGAAGAGGCCAAGCCGCGCAAGATTCAGGTGCAGCGCGGAACGTCCGACGCTGCTGCCGCGGTGGTGGCGGGCTCCGTCGATGAAAGTGAGCAGTCGCAGGAGTGAGGCCGGACCAAGGGCGTGGTCGTGTGAGTCGTGATGGGCGACTGGCACGACCACGCTCATGCTCCCAGCCCCATGCTTCGAGCCGGATACGCAGCTGCGGGAAAGTGTGCTGCACTGTCGACGTGAAAAGGATGATCACAGCGCTGGCGGGAGTGGCCGCGTTCGTCGGTGCCTACGGCGAGCTGAGCCATTGGTTGGCGTCACGAATACACCCCGGCAAGCGTCCGGCGTCTGCCGGTTCCCTCGGCCTGCTGGTGCTGGGGCACCCCAGTTACAACAACGGGGATCTGCATCCGATCCAGCATTGGCGGTGCCAGATTGCGGTTCGTGCGGCGAACACACACGCCGGGCCGGTGAAGGTTGTGTTCACTGGATGGCAGGGCAGGCGCCCGGCATCGGAGGCGACGGTGATGGCGGAGCACGCGCAGCAGATGGGCTTGGTGGCCGACTCCGTGCTGCTTGAGGAAGAGGCCTCCACCACGTGGGAGAATGTGGAACTGGGCGCACCGCTGCTGCGAGACTGCGACCAGATCGCGATCGTCAGCAACTCGCACCACGCGCTGCGCGGGCGACACTATCTGCGCAAGCTCTATCCCCAGCTGGCCGCCAGACTTGTTCGGGTCGATGACTACCGGTTCGGGGAATTCTGGCGTGACAAACTCCGCTTCGGCTGGTTCGAGACGGCGATGAGCAGCCGTTACGGCATCCACGGCCCGTTGAAACCGAACTCCCGACGCAGTGGCGGACCAGCCCGGCCTGATCAGCGGTAGTTGGTGAATTGCACCGCGAAGTCGTAATCGGCGTCTCGGATCATTTTCTGAACCGTCTGCAGATCGTCACGCTTCTTGGACGAGATTCGCAGTTCATCACCCTGGATCTGGCACTTGATCCCCTTGGGGCCCTCGTCTCGGACCAGCTTCGACACTTTCTTGGCGTTCTCCTGGCTGATGCCTTCGTTCATCGAGCAGGTGATCTTCCACATCTTCCCGGACAGGCGGGGATCGCCGGCGTCCAGCGCCTTGAGGTTCACGCCCCGCTTGACCAACTTGGTCTCGAAGACGTCCAGGGCCGCCTTGACTCGCTCCTCGCCGTTGGACTCCAGCTCGATCAGATCACCTGACCACTTGATGGAGGTGTCGGTGTTCTTGAAGTCGAACCGTTGGTGAACTTCCTTGGAGGCCTGGTTCAGGGCGTTGTCCACCTCCTGGTGTTCGACCTTGCTGACGACATCGAACGAGCTGTCTGCTGCCATTGCTTCTCCTGCGTTGGTTCTTGGTCATTTCGACGTCTGCTTCGCGCTTTGGTATAGTTTTGACGCTGCGTTCGCGCATCAGGCAGGTTGCCCGAGTGGCCAAAGGGAGCGGTCTGTAAAACCGTCGGCGTTGCCTACGTAGGTTCGAACCCTACACCTGCCACGGGGCCCCGGATCGGATGGATCCGGGGCCTCTTGCGTTCCTGCCGGGAATCGGCTCCCGGAGTCCCCGGGGGCTCCCGCTGACCTGAAACCGACCCGTCAGGCCATCAGGGCTGCGGCCGCGATCCGCAGCGCATTGCCGAAGGATGTCTCGCGTTCCTCAGCGCTCATGTCGCCGGCGCCGTCCTTCAGGTGGTCACTGACGGTGAGCACGGTCAGTGCCTCCCCGCCCTCCAACGCGGCACAGGTGTAGAGCGCCGCTGCTTCCATCTCGACCGCTAGGGTGCCGACCTTCTCCAGTCCTTCGATCACGTCGGACCGGCCGAGGTAGAAGAAGTCAGAGCTGTACACCGGCCCCACGTGCACGGCGGCGTCACCCTGTCTGGCCGCATCCACGGCACCGCGCAACATGTCGAAACTGGCTGTCAACGACAAGGTGACGTCCGGGACATAGATAGTGGCGATGCTGGAGTTCGTGTGGGCAGCAGCGCCGATCACCACGTCGCGCACCTTCACCTTCGGCGAGATGCCGCCGCAGGTGCCCACCCGGCAGATCCGTTCGACACCGAAGAACCGGAACAACTCGGTGGCATAGATGGAGGCGGACGGAATCCCCATCCCTGATGCCATCACACTCATCGGCGTCCCCTGGTGGCTGCCGGTCCACGCGCGGATACCGCGCACATCGCTCACAACACGAGCGTCGTCGAGGAAGGTCGCGGCGATCCGATCGGCTCGCTTCGGATCGCCGGGCAGCAGGACTTTGGGCGCGATGTCGCCGCGGTCAGCAGCGATGTGGGGGGTTGCCATCAGGGGATTCCTTTCGGTCGTCGTGGGGCCAGACTACGGCTGCCCGGTTCGATTTGAGCTCGGCCCGCCAGAGACGGTATGTTGGTTCGTCGGCTGGCCCCTATAGCTCAGTAGGCAGAGCGTCTCCATGGTAAGGAGAAGGTCTGCGGTTCGATTCCGCATGGGGGCTCTGAGAGATCATCGTTCCCGTGCCGCGCGGGTGCGCGGGCCGTCCGGAACATCCGGGCCCCGGGTGGTGTTCTCACTGGCGGGGTAGCTCAGGTGGCAGAGCAAGCGGCTCATAATCGCTGTGTCGCGGGTTCAAGTCCCGCTCCCGCTACCAAGAAGACTGGTCACCCGACCAGTCGACTGCCCGCCTTGCACACGAAGGGGACATCATGGCCAAGAAGGCATCCGAGGTTCGTCCGAAGATCACGCTCGCCTGCACCGAGTGCAAAGAGCGCAACTACATCACCAAGAAGAACCGGCGCAACGATCCTGATCGTCTGGAGATCAAGAAGTTCTGCCCGAAGTGCCACAGCCACACCCCGCACCGCGAGACCCGCTGAGCACTCCCGGCTCCCGCCGGACTTGAATACCGCTGACGTCGGGCGGCCCGCTGGGCTGTCCGGCGTTTCGCTGCGCCCGGACGCTCTGACCCAGTCGGCTGATCCTGGGGCGCGTTTGACCGAGTTCTCGGCGAAACGTGCCTCTCGGCATCGTCCTGGGGTGTGTTTGACCGAGATATCGGGAAAATGTCCCTTCCGGGTCGACCGGATCGGCAGGCGGCGGCCGGACGGGGGTCGCTGTCTAGGATAAACCCATGCAATCCGAGCAACCCGGCGAAACGATGAGTCACGATCGCTTTCCACGCTGGGTGTACCGGGCAGGCGAAGATCCTGATCCCCGCTTCAGTCTGGCCAACGAGCGCACCTTCCTCGCCTGGATTCGGACCGCACTGGCGCTGATCGCCTCCGGTGTGGCGCTGGAGGCGCTGGATCTTCCGCTACTTCCCGGGTTGCGGTTGGCGGCGTCGCTGATCCTGTTGGCGCTCGGGGTGATGGTGCCGGTGCTGGGTTGGTTGACCTGGGCGTCGGTGGAGCGGGCGATGCGTGAGGGAACTGCAATGCCAGGGTTCCGGCTGGGCCTTCCGCTGAGTGTTGGCGTCGCCGTGGCGGGCCTGATCATCGTGCTGGGGCTGTTGCTGTGACGAGGCCCCGACCGGCGACGCAGTCCCCGCGGTTCGATCAAGGGCTGCAACCTGAACGCACCGATCTGGCCTGGCGGCGGACCGTCCTGGCGTTGATGGTCGGTTCGCTGATCTCTGCTCGGTTGTTGCCGGCGGTGCTCGGGCCGTGGGCCTTCATGGTCCCGCTGGGGGGCGTGCTGGGCGCTGGCTGGTTGCTGATGGGAACGTATCGGCGTGCCCGCGAGGTGCAACGGGTGCTGCTCGGCGGCAGCGGAGCGCTGCCCGATGGGCGGCTGATGCTGGGACTGGCCACGATCGTGCTGAGTGCCGCTTGCCTCGGTGTGCTGTACGTGCTGCTGCTGCGCCAATGAAACCCAGCCGATACAACTGAAACCAGGCGATGAGTTACTGGTTTCGGAGTGTGCTGCGCAGCGGCGCAATCCGGGGCGCGCCAACAGATGCGTCGCGCTGGCGTCGGTGCGTGACGCTACCGCTGCAACGCGAGAGTGAGCACTTGGTTGCGGCGTGACGGGCGGCTTGCGGCGTGACACAAGACAGCGGTCTGCGGCGTCGCGCTGGCGTCGGTGCGTGACGCTACCGCTGCAACACGAGCGTGAGCACTTGGTTGTGGCGTGACGGGCGGCTTGCGGCGTGACGGGCGGGCTGGGGCGTGACGGGCGGTCTACAGCGTGACGGGCGGTCTGCGGCGTGACGGGCGAACTGCAGCGTGACGGCTGGACGGATAGATTGGACCCATGCCTATCAGCAGCGACCATGTGGGTCGCACCTACCCAGTCAGTGAGCCGTACCGGGTGAGCCGCGCCAAGATCGCCGAGTTCGCCAGCGCCCTCGGCGGCAGCGAGGGAGGCGACGCCAATCCCGCCTATCGAGGCGAAAATCCGATGGCTCCCCCTACTTTTGGGGTGGTGGTGGCCTTCCGGGCGTGGGACGATCGCTTCCACGACGAGGAACTCGACGTGAACCTGAACCGGGTCGTGCACGCCAACCAGTCCTTCGTCTGGCAACGCCAACTGCGCGAAGGTGACGACATCACTGCCCAGTTGCGGATCGACGAGATCAAGTTCCGCGGGCCGTCCGAGTGGATCACGATCACCGTGGACCTCGCCACCCCTGAGGGAGAGCTGGTCTGCAATGCATCCTCGACCTTCGTCCACAGCCGCCCGGAAGGAGCCTGACCATGGCATTCGATGGCACCGATGTGCACGCCGGTGATGAACTGGATCCGCTGACTGTCAGCCTCACGCGGGAGAGCGTGGTGCGCTACTCGGGAGCGTCAACCGACTTCAACCCCATCCACTACTCCGACCGCAAAGCGACCGAACTCGGGCTGGACGGGGTGTTGGTGCACGGCATGTGGACGATGGGCACCGCGCTGCGGGTGGTCACCGACTGGTGCGAGAATCCGGACCGTGTCGCCAGCTACTCGCTGCGATTCACCAAACCGATCTTCGTTCCGGACACCGACGAGGGCGTCCAGGTGCAGTTCTCGGGCAGCGTGAAGAGCGTCGAGGATGGTCTGGCGACCGTGGTGCTCGATGCCAGGGCTGCTGACCAGAAGGTGCTCGGGATGGTGCAGGTCGGGGTGCGGCTTGACTGAACCAGAGTCCGCCCGGACACCGCTGGAACAATCCGGTCAGCCGCAACCGGAGGTGTGCATTGTCGATCGGTCATCGGGCACCGTCACTGCCGAACCGGTCGATGCGATCTCCACCTCGACGTTGCTCGGCGATCACACCACCTTCAGGGTCGGCGGGCCGGTCAATCGTTTGGTCATCGCCAGCACCGAACAGCAGATCATCGACACCGTGACCGACTGCGACGAGCGCGGTGAACCACTGTTGGTGTTGTCGGGAGGCTCCAACCTGCTCGTCGGTGATGCCGGTTTCAAGGGAACAGCCGTGCGAATCGCCACCCGTGGGATCGATGTCGACGAATCGACTTGCGGAGGTGCCGTTGTGCGCGTCCAGGCAGGCGAGAGCTGGGATGCGCTGGTGGCCCATGCGGTCGCGTCGGAGTGGATCGGTGTGGAGACACTCAGTGGCATTCCTGGGCTGGTCGGCTCCACGCCCATCCAGAACGTCGGCGCCTACGGCTCGGAGGTCGCCGAGATCATTGCATCAGTACGCACGTGGGATCGGAAGACCGGAAAGTTCCGCACCTTTGCGGCGGCGGATTGTGGGTTCAGCTACCG